>NZ_JAHKRD010000004.1:0-279804 GCF_019345615.1 Shewanella sp. NKUCC01_JLK
AGCCGTTCGAGACTAGGACGTTGATAGGCATGGTGTGTAAGCGTTGTGAGGCGTTGAGCTAACATGTACTAATGACTCGAGAGGCTTAACCATACAACCCAGATGGGTTTTACTGAAAATGTTCCAGACATTTTCTAGCACTTCCTCCTTCCATGGAGGTCGTACGAAAAGCCTTAGACTGGATACAGATACTTGATAAAGTTAAAGACTCAAAAAAATCAGCTTTCCGAATTATTATTAACGTGAGCCAGAGATGGACACGGTAATAAACAGAATTTGCTTGGTGACAATAGCCTTGTGGAACCACCTGATCCCATCCCGAACTCAGAAGTGAAACGCAAACGCGCCGATGGTAGTGTGGGGTCTCCCCATGTGAGAGTAGGTCATCGCCAAGCGCCTAATTATCTCATTGAGATGCAACGAAGCCAGCTGAATAAGCTGGCTTTTTTGCGTCTGCAATTTGTAGAAATTAGTCCGTTTTTCTTTCAACTTGCATGTTTCTCCGCTATTTTTACTCACCAACTCACCAACTCACCAACTCACCAACTCACCAACTTACTTGCCATTTCAATTTGTCGCTCTTAGGCTTCCTCATTTCGTTCTTGCCCTAGTCCTATTGCTTAATCCTGCGCATAACTAAGAGGCTAAGGTTTTCTGAGGTAATACTGTTACGTATCTCTCAAGGTAACTGTTCGATACACAGATCGTATTGTCGGGCACTTCTCGGCGTTGATACCAAGGCGGATACTTAAGTTGTCAAAATGGATGATTTAATTTGTCTAGATTGAACCCATTCCTCTTCTTCAAACAATGTCTTCAGAACAATATTCCTTTTTATTTTGCCACTTAGTCAGATGGCAGTAGCTTGGATTGTTAAATTTGCATATTTTTGCACTTGGTTTATTCCTATGCTTGTTGTTTTCAATTTAGGAATCATTTTTTAGCCTAAGACATCACTTCAGCTTAAATTCAACATTATGCTTTTTTCATTATAGAATATTGAATTAATCGCTCGATTTATGAGGATTAGTAACTTGCTACCTGTGGATTTACTTAATATTGGTAAGACCAATTTACACTGATATGGTTTTTTTGTTATCAATTGGTTATGTTTGTAGCAGGTTGAGTTCAGCTGGTTTTCTTGTTGTGTGATTATTTAGCTTTAAGATGTGATTTTTTATTCGATTTTTCTGTTCGATTTTTCTGATTGGTGGTTGCTATGTGTCTGTTTACGGAAGAACCATAGTTTGTGAGCAGTTCATTTGATGAATTTTGAACTTGTAATGCGATAGCGATGATTTTGGGGTAATCGCGCTGTTGATAGGGATCTAGAGAGTAAGGGGGAGGGGAGCTATGGAGGATGTAACGCAATCTTTATTGGATGCCGTTGGCATTATGTTTTTGGGGATGGGCTTAGTTTATTTATTTTTAAGTGTACTAATCCTTGGGATTCATTTGGTTGCGCGTTGGTGTGCAGTCGATGCTGCATCTGCACGTTTTGCTAAAAATCATGTTAAAAGTCAGCAGAGGGTAGCGCAATCTGATGCTAAACCTTTAGATCCAAGCTTAGTCGCTGCGATTTCACTAGCGGTAAAGCAGTATCGTTCACAGATTAAGTAATGGGGAGCAGTATGACTTTTGTATCTAATTCTACGACAGCAGTGGCTAAGCCATTATTTTTAACTGATGTCGTATTGCGGGACGCACATCAATCCATTTTAGCGACGCGCTTACGCATTGATGACATGTTACCTATAACGCCGTTACTCGATAAGATCGGTTTCTGGTCATTGGAATCTTGGGGCGGGGCGACTTTTGATGCCTGTATTCGTTATCTTGGTGAAGATCCCTGGGACAGAATTCGTGAGTTGAAAAAGGCCATGCCAAATACGCCGCAGCAAATGCTGCTGCGTGGCCAAAACTTATTAGGCTATCGCCATTATGCCGATGATTTAGTCATGCGTTTTGTTGAGCGTGCCCATACCAATGGCGTCGATGTATTTCGTATTTTTGACGCAATGAATGATGTTCGTAATCTCGAAACTGCGGTGAAAGCGGTGCGCCAAGTTGGTGGCCATGCGCAGGGGACGATCTCATACACCACAAGTCCAGTGCATACCATAGAGACTTGGGTTGATATGGCAAAACGTCTCGAAGATATGGGATGTGATTCTTTGTGTATCAAAGATATGGCGGGCTTACTTAAGCCTATGGAAGCGTTTGAGCTTATCAGTCGACTAAAATCCCAAACGCAACTCGTGTTATCTATGCATTGTCATGCGACGACAGGATTAAGTACCGCCACTTATCAGAAAGCCATTGAAGCGGGTATCGATGTGCTCGATACGGCAATTTCGTCGATGAGCCAAACCTATGGACATACTGCTACTGAAACCGTTATCGCTATGGTGGAAGATACTGAGCGTGCGACTGGTTACGATATGGTATTGCTTGAGGAGATTGCCGCTTATTTCCGTGAAGTACGCAAGAAGTACGCTAAGTTTGAAGGCGCGCTGAAAGGCATTGATTCGCGGATCTTACGTGCACAAGTGCCTGGTGGCATGCTGACCAATATGGAGAGCCAACTTAAGGAACAAGGCGCGGCCGATAAGATGGACTTGGTCTTGGAAGAAATTCCCCGCGTACGTGCTGACTTAGGTTTTTTGCCCTTAGTGACACCTACATCGCAGATTGTCGGCTCGCAGGCGGTCATTAATGTGTTGATGGGGGAGCGTTATAAGTCACTGACTAAAGAGACTGAAGGCGTGCTTAAGGGCGAATATGGCGCGACGCCTGCGCCAGTCAATGCCGCATTGCAAGCGAGAGTCTTACAAGGAGCCGAAGCCATTACATGTCGCCCTGCTGATTTATTAACGCCAGAGCTAGCTAAATTACGGCTTGAGTTAGCTGATAAAGCACAGGAACAAGGCATTCGCCTATCTTCAGAGCATGACGATGATGTGCTGACCTATGCACTCTTCCCACAGATAGGATTGCAGTTCTTAAAGAATCGTGACGATCCGGGTGCCTTTGAGCCTAAACCTGAATTGACTTCGGTACTTGATGCTTCTAATACAGCGGATCGCGGCCCTGAAACCTACACGGTAACAGTCGAAGGGCAAGAGTACATAGTTGAAGTCGCCGCAGGCGGTGAGATCTCGCAAATCCAGCCACAGGGACAAAGTGTTCATGCTGTGCAAGCTGTGACTGAGAGTACAACGCCAACTGTGAGCCATGGAGAGATCCGGCTTGAAATGAGTGCGCCTCTGTCGGGCAATATCTTCAAAGTGCATGTTTCTCCTGGCGATAGAGTGTGTGAAGGCGATGTCGTGATCATCCTTGAGGCGATGAAGATGGAAACTGAAATTCGTGCTCAGGGCGATGGCATTATCGCTAAGATCTGGGTGAAAGAAGGTGACTCAGTGTCTGTGGGTTCTCAATTACTGGCCTTGGCGTAGGAGTCATTATGGAAGGTTTAATGGCTTTTTGGGCCGAGACAGGTATCGCTCACTTTACTGGCGGGCAAGTGTTAATGATGGCAGTGGGCGCTTTGCTCTTGTATCTCGCCATCGTACGTGGATTTGAGCCTTTGCTATTGTTGCCCATTGGTTTTGGTGCAGTGCTGGCGAACATTCCCCATGCGGGATTTACCGAAGAAGGTGGCATCCTGTATTACGCCTATCATGTGGGGATTGAGACTGGGGTGTTCCCACTGTTGATCTTTATGGGTGTTGGTGCGCTAACTGACTTTAGCGCCTTGATTGCGAATCCTAAAACCCTGTTATTAGGGGCGGCTGCGCAGTTTGGGATTTTTGCGACACTGATTGGCGCAATCGCGCTGAACTTAGTGCCGGGATTTGAGTTCACCATGAAGGATGCAGCGGCCATTGCGATTATAGGCGGTGCCGATGGACCAACGGCGATTTTCCTTGCCTCAAAACTGGCGCCTGAGTTATTGGGGGCGATTGCGGTCGCGGCCTATTCCTACATGGCGTTAGTCCCGATTATTCAACCGCCGATCATGCGGTTACTGACAACTCAAGCCGAGCGCGAAATTAAAATGGAGCAGTTGCGCGAAGTCAGTAAGAAGGAAAAGATCATTTTCCCTTTGATGGTACTGGGATTAACGATTCTCTTCCTACCTGCAGCCACGCCGTTAGTGGGTATGTTTTGTCTTGGTAACTTGATGCGCGAATCGGGCGTTGTGGATAGATTATCGAAAACGGCGCAGAACGAGCTTATCAATATCGTTACGATTTTCTTAGGTCTAGCTGTCGGTTCTAAGTTATCTGCCGACCAATTCCTGCGACTGGAAACCTTAGGAATTTTGGTATTGGGAGCTTTAGCATTTGGCATTGGTACTGCTGCAGGTGTATTGATGGCAAAACTGATGTGTAAGTTGTCGGGTGGTAAGATTAATCCGTTGATTGGTGCCGCAGGGGTGTCGGCTGTGCCTATGGCAGCACGAGTCGTGAACAAAGTTGGATTAGAGGCCAACCAACACAACTTCTTGTTAATGCACGCCATGGGTCCCAATGTGGCGGGAGTGTTAGGTTCTGCTGTGGCTGCGGGGATTTTACTTGCCGTGCTGGGTTGATGACAGAGTGGGTTAACTGATTGGGCTTGACTGAGTGGGTAAATTTAGCGGGTTTATCTTCGAATTTATTCTAGTCGTTAACGCTGTTTTATCACTAAGGCCAACTCAGTATTGAGTTGGCTTTTTGTTAAGTCACTAATTTAGAAAATGAATCCTTGGTATTAACCTAAGCCGTTAACCAGAGTAATGCCATAAGGATTAAAATCAGCCCGCCACCTATACCGATAATGTAGATAAAACCTCGCCGGCCTTGTTTTAGCGTGAGTTTGTTGGCTTTTAAAAATAACGCCCAAAACAAACATAGGATCAGCGGGATAAGGAAGAGTCTCGTCATTGTCTGTTCTGCTAAAGTGTGAGTTAGAGTAGTTTTAGAGTCTAACAGCTTGATCTTATTTGAGTAACCTATTTTGCAGTTGATAGAGACTGTCGAAGTCGATTGTGGCTTCTAAAGCCAATAGATTAAAGACTGTTTGCAGGATAATAAAAGAGACCGCCGAAGCGGTCTCTTCATTTACATCATCTGCGTAATTTACCTAATATTACTAATGGCTTAGCGCAGTGGCTTCGATCCAGTATTGTTATTGCTACGAACTCACAGGTGTAATGTCTTGATTGTCGTTCGAATAGAACTGTACTTCATCGAGTTCATTTTCGGATTTACCAATCACAACAGCAGTCATCATATCGCCCGTCACGTTAGTTGCTGTGCGGATCATATCGATAATACGGTCAATCGCGGCGATAAAGGCAATGCCTTCAAGTGGCAGACCAATCACACCTAAGGTGACAGTTAACATCACCATCGCACTTCCTGGTACGCCAGCGGTACCAACAGAAGCCACTGTTGCAGTCACGGCGATCATCACATAGTCCAGTGTGTCGAGCGGAATATTGTAAATTTGAGCGATGAAGATAGCGGCTATCGCAGGGTAAATACCCCCACAGCCGTCCATGTTCATGGTCGCACCTAATGGCATCACAAAGGCACTATAACGCTTTGATACGCCCATGGTTTCGACTGCGCGAGTACTCGCAGGTAAAGTACCAAAACTTGAGGAAGTACTAAATGCGACTAACTGTGCTGGCATAGCTTTACGGAAAAATTGCAGTGGGCTTAAACCACCGACAAATTTCACTAAGCCACCGTAAACAAAGATGATGTGGATAAAGGCGGCAATGTAGATAGCCCCGATAAACTTACCTAAAGGCAGTAGAGTCGATAAACCATATTCACCGACAACCCATGCCATTAAACCAAACACGCCGATAGGAGTGAGTTTTAAGACCATGCGAGTCAGTTGGAACATGACTTCAGCACCTGCTTCAATGGTGCGTTTTAATGGCTCTGCTTTCTCGCCGACTTTATTGATAGCGATACCTACCAAAGCTGCAAACACGATAATTTGCAGTACCTTGCCTTCAGCGAGTGAAGCAAAAGGATTGACAGGGATCATGTCGAGCAACACTTGTGCGAAACCGGGAATATTACGCTCGCGCACTTCAGTCGTTGTGAGTTGCATGGTGCCACCCATGTCGATCATTGAGCCAACAGCTAAGCCGATCAGAGAGGCGATTGTGCCTGTCAGCATGAACATACCCAAAGTTTTCAAGCTCAGGCGTTTCAGGCTGGTTTGCGAGTTGAGTGATGTGATACTCACGACAATGGCACAAAATACCAAAGGTGCGACCAACATCTTAATGGCCCCAATGAACAGGTCACCTAATGGTTTTAGCACTGTGGCGCTTTCACCTAAAATAACGCCAACGAGCGCACCTAAGATAAAGCCTGCTAAGACTTTTTGCCAAAACGGAATGCGGCTAATGGTTTGAAGGATCATGCATATTCCAGAAAAATAAATTAAGAGTGAGCCAATAGGCCTGCGATGATAGGATTCGTATTTAACGAGTTGAGCGTGATGTTAACGCGCTCTCAGTCATGCGCATGGTTATTGCCTGCCATAGTTAACCTATTGTATCGACAGAGCTAGGGTTATAACAAACCGTTTTTCTTATAACTTATTGTGATAAGTGAGTTTGTTGTAAAAAGATTAAGTGAAACATTCAATTAACCCATGGCAAACCTCATCGCATTGAATACAAAAAGAGAGATTTATCATTGAGTAAGCCATTATGACTGAGTTAGGTATTATGTTCTCCGGCGCTTTTTTAGCGGCCACTTTGTTACCGGGGGGATCTGAAGTCTTACTCGTGGCGTTATTAAACAATACCCCAGAGGCTTGGGTTGCGCTGGTCGTGGTGGCTAGTATTGGCAATACGTTGGGCGCGATGACCAGTTTCTATTTAGGTCGCTTAGGTCGCCTCGCAAAATCACCAGAAGCGTTAGCGACAGGTAAACACGCAAAGGGGCTCGCCTTGATTGAACGCTACGGCGTATGGGCGTTGTTACTCTCATGGGCACCGATTATCGGCGATATTCTTTGTTTATTGGCGGGTTGGTTGAGGCTACCGCTAATTTCCTCTTTGGTGATTATTTTAATTGGTAAAACAATTCGTTACTTAATTATTGCCGCTGCCGTGCTGCAATGGATGGCATGATGGCGCTAGGATGCATTTAATGGTCAAGGGTGTGGAGTGTTTTTCCGTTTAGACTGAATTTACTGTATAGATAGGAACTTAGTGTTAATTTTGCGAGTCATAAATCCCAATGCTTAATCATTTAAGCGCACTATGACTAAACGCAGCACTATGATTATGAAGCTGTATTTTTGGCCCATTGATGTATGAGGGGAATGTTTTGAAGAAATGGATATTAGCGGTCGCAATTTCTGCCGCACTTGCGGGTTGTGCATCTGAAACGACTACGGCGAACTTGCCCACAGGCGTTAAACTTATCGAAAATGTGCAATTGGCCGATTCGCAAGTAGGGATCCCCTACAAAAAGTACCAATTAGCCAATGGGTTAACGGTTATTTTACATCAAGATGATTCCGATCCCTTAGTGCATGTCGACGTCACTTATCATGTGGGCTCTGCCCGTGAATTAGCTGGGCGTTCGGGATTTGCGCATTTATTTGAACACATGATGTTCCAAGGCTCGCAGCATGTTGCCGATGAACAGCATTTTGAAGTGGTTACCGAAGCCGGTGGTACCCTAAATGGCACGACCAATACCGACAGAACCAATTACTTTGAGACAGTACCCAACAATCAATTAGAAAAAATGTTGTGGCTCGAGTCGGACCGTATGGGCTTTTTGTTGCCCGCACTCACTAGTGAAAAATTCGAAGTGCAGCGCGAAACCGTCAAAAACGAGCGTGCACAACGTATCGATAATCAGCCCTATGGCCGCATGAGTGAGCGTTTTAGCCAAGCTATGTATCCTGTCGGTCATCCTTATTCTTGGCCTGTAATTGGCTGGCCGGACGATCTTAATCGCGCCACGGTTGACGATGTTAAACACTTTTTCCAACGTTGGTATGGCCCTAACAATGCGACCTTGACCATAGGTGGCGATTTCGATGAAATGCAAACCTTAGCCTGGGTCAATAAATATTTTGGTGAAATCCCCCGTGGTCCTGAAGTCTCGTTAGAGCAAAAGGCGCTGGTTAACTTAGACAAGACGCGTTACCTCTCCATGGAAGATCAAGTGCACTTGCCTTTGATCCGTATTGGTTTTCCAACCGTATACGCTAGACATTCAGATGAGGCCGCGCTCGATCTGTTAGCCAATATTTTAGGTGGTGGTAAAACATCCTTATTATATAAAAACTTGGTTAAGGACGGTTATGCCGTGCAGGCTAATGTGAGTCATCCTTGTCAAGAGCTTGCGTGTCAGATGTCGATTTATGCTTTAGCCAATCCTGAAAAGGGCGGCAAACTGGCGGATCTGGAGCAACGTATCCTCGACTCGATTAAGGAGTTTGAGCAACGTGGCGTTACCGATGACGATCTGCAAAAAGTCAAAGTGCAGTTTGAGGCTGATACCATTTATAGCCTGCAGAGTGTTTCTGGCAAAGTGTCGACCTTAGCGATGAACCAAACGCTGTCGGGCAATCCGAACATGATTGCCTCAGATCTGAATCGTTATGCCAATGTGACCAAAGACGATGTGATGCGCGTGTTTAAGCAATACATTAAAGATAAACCTATGGTGGTTATGAGTGTGGTGCCGCAGGGAATGACGTCACTTATTGCCCATGCGGATAACTTCACGCCTGCAACGTTGCCGATTGCACACACTGCGGTAGAGGGGGATTTGCCCAAGCCTGAACTTGTTTCAAGTTTTGATCGGACTAAGATGCCTGCATCTGGCGTTGCACCTATGCTCAAAGTACCTAAAATTTGGACAAAAACCTTAGCCAATGGCATCGAAGTCATGGGCACTCAAAGTACTGAAACACCAACAGTTGAGTTAATTGTTTATCTCAATGGTGGCCACAGACTCATACCCGTCGAAAAAGCAGGCTTAGCAACGCTGACTGCGGAAATGCTTAATGAATCGAGTCAGAAGCGCAGCAGTGAAGGACTATCACAAGCCTTAGAAATGCTAGGTAGTAGTGTCGACTTTAGTGCGTCTGAATATCAAAGTTCGATCAAAGTATCGGCTCTGACAGCACATTTAGATGAGACGCTGGCGATTATGGAAGAAAAGCTGTTTCAGCCAGCATTCAGCGAAGCTGACTTTGCGCGAGTGAAACAACAGCAATTACAACAGATCCAGCATATGCAGTCCGATCCTAGCTATCTGGCTGATACGGCGTTGTCGTCTTTGTTATACGGTAAAGACAATGCGTTAGGTGTGAATGATCTCGGCACGCTCGATTCTGTCGCGGCGCTTACGTTAGCCGATGTAAAAGCATTTTATGCCCAGCAGTATCAAGGCGGCAACGCTAAAATTGTCACTGTTGCTAATTTATCTGAATCTGCATTGCTGCCTAAATTAGCGGGATTAAACCAGTGGAAAGGAGAAGCTGCTGTGGTACCGCCACTTAAGCCACTCCCTGCATTAAAAGGCGGCACAATTTATGTGATTGATAAACCTGGTGCGGCGCAATCGGTAATCAATATTGCCAAGCGCGCATTACCTTACGATGCCACAGGCGATTATTTTAAATCCTATCTGATGAATTATCCGTTAGGCGGCGCATTCAATAGCCGTATCAACCTAAATTTACGTGAGGATAAAGGTTATACCTATGGTGCTCGCACTCGTTTTACTGGCGGTGCTGAAGTGGGCGATTTTGTCGCATCAAGTAACGTTCGCAGTGACGTGACGGCGAAAGCACTCATTGAGTTTGTAAAAGAAATCAGTGCTTATCAGCAGCAGGGCATGACAGATGCTGAACTTGCCTTTATGCGTAATTCAGTCTCTCAAGGGCAAGCTCTTGATTATGAAACACCATATCAAAAAGCGGGCTTTATGCGGATGATCCAACGTTACCAATTGAGTCAAGATTTTACGACTCAACAGGACAAGATCATTAATACTGTAACAAAAGATGAACTCAATGCCCTCGCGGCTTCCGAGCTAGATATCAATAAAATGGTGATTCTGGTGGTGGGAGATAAAGCGACAATTGAAGCGGATTTAGCGGTATTGGGCTATCCAATTGAAACTTTAGTATTGTAAATTAGTATTTCGCCCTTATATAGGTAGATAGACGGGTGCATTAGTTAACGACTATTTGCCCCATATTTACCGGATTTACATCGAAAGACGGTGACAGCATTAGCTGTCACCGTCTGCTTTTAATCATACAAGGTGTGAATTTGGCTTGCCCCACAGACAGGTTTAGATTTATTTTGAGGCATATTTTGCAAGATAAGCCTCAAAATAAAGGTCTGACTGTTAACCTTGTCGCGATAGCGAATCACCAATTAGAGAAGCGCAAATTGAAGTCATTCAATGAATTAGTACAATATCTCTCGGACGCCAATGGGCGCACCGCACTCTTGGGTATGTTACGTGGCATAGAACGTGAGGCGTTGCGGATTGATGAGTTTGGTTATCTCGCTACAGACTCGCATCCCGAAGCCTTAGGCTCGGCGTTAATGCATTCACGTATTACGACGGATTACAGTGAAGCCTTGCTCGAGTTTATTACGCCAGTAAATCACAATGTTGAGCAACTTCTCACTGGGTTAACGGAGACTCATGCTTTCAGCGTGCGCCACTTAAATGGTCAGCGTTTGTGGCCCGTGAGCATGCCTTGCTATGTGAAAGATGGGCAACAGATCCCCGTTGCCCGCTATGGCTCATCGAATACTGGCATGATGAAAACCTTGTATCGTAAGGGGTTAACCTATCGTTATGGTGCCCTGATGCAGATCATCTCTGGGGTGCACTTTAACTTTTCGGTATCGCAAGAATTATGGCAAAGCCTGTATGAGTTAAGTGATAAAGAGTTAACTTACGATGATTTTATTTCAGAATCCTATTTCGGCTTGATCCGTAACTATCGCCGTTTAGTGTGGGTACTACCTTATTTATTTGGTGCCTCGCCAGCGTTATGTAGCTCCTTTATTAAAGATCAAAAAACCGACCTCAAGTTTGAAAAAACGGGCCATGGAACTCTGTATCTGCCCTATGCCACTTCGTTGCGTATGAGTGATTTAGGCTACACCAACAAAGAGCAAGAAGATCTAAATATCAGCTATAACTCTTTGCCTGAGTATCTGGCTGGCGTGAATGCTGCCACTAAAATGCCTTCAGCAAACTTTGCTAATATCGGCGTTAAAGTCGATGGTGAGTATCGTCAACTTAATGCCAATGTATTGCAGATTGAAAACGAGTTCTACTCGCCAATCCGTGCGAAACGGGTCACACGTAGTGGCGAGAAACCGTCTGAAGCTTTGGCCCGTGCTGGGGTGGAATACATTGAAGTGAGAGCGTTGGATGTTAATCCATTTAGCCCAGTTGGCATTGAGTCGACACAAGTACGTTTCCTCGATTTATTCCTACTCTATTGTTTATTAACGCAGTCGCCTAAGTCTGAGGCGAGCGAAGAGGCGAGATTAAGCGCGAATCTTAAAGCTGTGGTGCTTGAAGGCCGTAAACCTGGGCTTGAGTTATTAACTGCAGACGGTTCACGTTCGCTTAAATCTTGGTTAGAAGAGTTGTTTGATGCCTTGCAACCTTTGGCAGTATTGCTCGATGGTGAGGGGACGGATTATCAAGTGGCTTTGGCCCATTGGCGTAAAGCGGCTGAAGATCCGAATTTAACCCTGTCGGGACAAGTACTTCAAAACGTGATCAACAAGGGCCAAGATCATGGTCAGTGGGTGATGACGTTAGCGCAGCAATACTACCAATACTTTATCGATTATCCCTTGTCGAGCGAGACCATAGCGCAGTATCAAGCTGAAGCATCCAGTTCGCTTAACAAGCAAGCTGAACTAGAGGCGGCGCAGAGTGCAGTTTCATTCGATGATTATCTGGAAGATTACTTTGGAGTGAAGCTGTGAAAGAGGGGTTATTCTCTTTCACTGGCCTACGTGCCCGCGTAGCTTTGGTTGGGTTCAGTGCCTTGTTATCTGGCTGCGCCACGTCACCTGAAGATCCACTGGGCTGTGGTACTGTGTCGGGTTATTTGCAGCCCGATGCCAGTACTCACTGGTATCGAGTGGTGGTGACCCATTTAAACGGGCTGGCAGTCGTTTCTAAGCCTAATTATCAGTTAGCGCCTGGCGAATATGAATTTACCGTTGCGGAGCTGATTGATGATCCAAGTTTGTCAGTCACGCTTGCAGCGCGGACACCCAAAGTATTCAAGCTCAATGTCGAAAGTCATCAGCGTTATCATATCGGTGCGTTATTTCACACTGATAAGCGCTATATGGGTAAAGACACTGCGTATTGGGAACCCGGCGTGTGGCAGCAAGAAGATCATGAGTGTCAGTTTGAGCTGAGTCCCGAAACGAAATAGCCAAAGTGTTAAGTTCAAGTGGTAAGCCAGCAACATACGATTTAAGTCATATTGATTTAGCCCCTAGCGTTGAGATCTTCTAAGCGCAAAAAAGGCTTTTTATGCTTGCCTCAGCCTGAGTCTATGACATCATGACGCGAGCTAACTCTCCAAAGAACATGATATTAATGAATAAATCCTCCGCTATCTTACTCTGCGCAAGTCTCGGCATCTTATCAGGTTGCGCGACATCTCCGCCTAAGTCTCCCGAAAATTTGTGTGAGATATTTCAAGAACACCGAGATTGGTACGATGCCGCTAAAGATGTCCGTGATAAATGGGGTGTGCCAGTGCATGTGCCGTTAGCTATGATGTATCAAGAGAGCTCATTCAAACACAATGCCGCGCCACCGATGGAATACTTTTTAGGTTTTATCCCTATTGGCCGTGCCAGTGATGCCTATGGGTATGCGCAGGCTAAGACCATGACGTGGGATGATTATGTGCGTGAGACGGGAAACAGTTGGTCGAGCCGCAGTGATTTCGATGATGCCTTGGATTTTATGGGCTGGTTTATTAGCAAAACCCATAAGATAAATGGCGTATCTAAATGGGATGCGCGGGCGCAGTATCTTAATTATCACGAAGGCTGGGGCGGTTATCGCCGTGGCAGTTATAAATCTAAGGCGTGGTTAGTGAAAGTGGCGAATAGGGTGGATGAAAGGTCGAAACGCTACGCGGCTCAATATAAAACCTGCCAAGAAGATTTAGATTCATCTTGGCTGTGGCGTTTATTTTTTGGTTAAGATTACGTTTTTATATCATTGTCAGCCACCTAAGTGAGAATGGCTGACTGTCGGTGTTCAATTTAGATATTTAATCGAGATAGCTAATTGAGATAGTAAACTCAAATATTCAACTCCGACACTTACTGATTGTTGATATTAGCCTTTTGACATCGGCTGCAGCAACTGACTTCAATTGATTTATTGCGCTTTCACTGCGAAGGTTTCTAATGCCTGAATGGCTTTTTTCTTCGCACGTTTTTGCTCATACATAGCATGATCTGCAGTCTTAAAGGATTGATACCAATCGGCTTCGAAGGGGGCAATACCAAAACTAAAACCTAGGCTAAGCTCTGAACCTTGATTCAAGGTTTTGCGCATATCATCTAAGTCCTGTTCAATTTGAGCTAATGGCCCATGGCATAAAGCGACAAACTCATCGCCACCAAAACGGGAAATAATGCCTTTATTTTGCCAATAGGTGAGCATGGCGGTGGCTGTTCGCTTGATGGCAACATCACCCATCTGGTGCCCATAGGCATCATTAATGGACTTGAGATTGTCCATATCGATAATAATTAAAAAACTGCCTAAGTGAGGCTTGTGCTGCCAGTGGTGCAGTTCATCTTCAAAATTCTTTCGATTATAAAGTCCTGTTAATGGATCAAAATTGGCAAGTTTAGTGATCTGCAGTGACTTCTGATAGAGCGCAATGGCATTGCTAGCTTCGTGAGTTAGGATAGAGACAAGATTGCGGTCGTAATCGCTAAAGGCGCCAAGGCTACTGCTATCGAGATTGAGCATGGCATACAGTTTGCCATCAATACGAATAGGGCTAGACAGGGTTGAGCGTATCGGCTGCTTCGACACTGAGAGTAACACTTTTTGATCATCTTCCGTTAAGGTGCTAGCCGCATTGATATTCTTCATATCATTGATGACCACCACTTGATCGCATCTCCCTTCAGTGAGTCGATATTCAAAAGTTTGCTCTAAGGTAAAATCCAGTTGTCTGAGCTTTGCTAAATCGAGCCCCACGACAGATTCAAAATACAGTTTATTATTCACCTCGTTGATTTTAATGATGCTGCCCATTTCGGCACCATTAATCACGTACACGGCTTTATTGAGTAAGGCGTCCAGAAAGGCATGCTCATTTTTATAATGACTCGAGAGATGGGCGAGTTCATAGATGGCATCGTTGATGGTGACGACTTGCTCTAAATGCTGCCATAGTCGAGTTAAACGCCCCTGATGCAAATAGTAAATTAGGCTGTAGGCAAAAATATAAATGATGCAAACAAACAGTAAGGGCAGGATAGTCCAATTTTCTGTGGGTGCATTAAAGATAAACAGCAGGATGAATAGACATATCGGCACTATAAGCAGTAGCAGATGATAGCGATAATCTAAGCGATCTATGGTCTTACGTTTGAAATTATCCCTTAATTTCACTCGACTATTCCTTTATCTGTGTCATTGCTAGTAATCATTGAATGCTATACATCACTAACGTATTCACACTGAGTTCAGTTAAGTATATAACGAAAATTGAAATATAAACTGATATGAAACTGTGAACAATTTCATATCAGTGATTTTGGTACTAAATACTGAATTAACGCGAATTTTCTGCGTATTCGGCCAATATCCAAGTTAATGGTGCTTGGTATTGGATTGGCATCCAAGTTTGCAGTGCGGCTATGCTCTGGTTGAGCACAGTTTGATTTGGCACTGATAGGTTTAAATGTCCGACTTTACGACCCGGGCGAACTTCTTTGTTGTACCAGTACAACTCAGCATTGGGCAAACTTAACCAGCGAGGGTCATTATCGATACCGATAAGGTTGACCATAACACACTGAAAATTCACTTGTGGCTGTGGGATTGCAATTCCGCAAAGTGCTCTAAGATGCAGCTGGAATTGATCCATATGGGTTCCGGCTTGAGTCCAATGGCCAGAGTTGTGCACTCGCGGCGCCAGCTCATTCACCAGTAACTCATCGCCAACACGGAAGCATTCCATCGCCATCACGCCAACGTATTCAAGCTCGTGCATAATAGCGCTGAGCATAGTTTCGGCTTGGGTTTGTAAGGGGGTTAAGCGTGCCAGTGGCGAAATCGACGCCATTAAAATGCCGTCCTGATGCAAGTTCAGCGTCAGCGGATAAAACACGCATTCGCCTTCGCGAGTACGCACGCCAACCAATGATACTTCTTCATCAAAATTAATCGCTTGCTCAGCAATCGCAAGGTTACGCCAATCGTTTGGAATATCACCCGCTTCGGCTTCTTTTAGCCAATGTTGACCTTTACCGTCATAACCCCCAGTACGGCGTTTCATCAAGACTCTAGGACCATAGTGCTGATACAGGGTATCGACTTGGGTGTTATCGTCGACTAAGGTCCAAGGCGCTGTGGGAACGCTGAGCTGGTCGAGTAGACTCTTTTGGCTAAAACGGTCGGCTAAACGGCTAAATACCGGACCATTAACAAAATGGGGGTGTGAGCTGAGTTGTAAACTCAGGGCGGACTCTGGCCACTGTTCGCGCTCGGCGGTAATAATGTCGTGGGGCGCGAGTGGCAGAATGTCATCCGTAGGCGTCATGATATCGACGGCGTTAACTTCAATCGCTAATGGCTCACCAGCGTGGGTCAACATGGCGCCCAGCTGACCATTACCTAATACCCAAACCTTAGGTTTAGTGTTTGTCTGGGTCATTAGACTTCCCTCGGGTCTGGATTGTCCAGTACCGCACGGGTCTGTTCTTCTCTGAAAGCGTCAACACGAGCCGCTAATTCTGCATCGTTATTCGCAAGGATTTGGCAGGCCAATAATCCCGCATTGAATGCGCCCGCTGTGCCTATGGCTAAGGTACCGACAGCGATCCCTTTTGGCATTTGAACGATAGACAATAAGCTATCCATACCTGACAGGGCTTTACTTTGGACTGGTACACCTAATACGGGTAAGCGAGTTTTAGAGGCAATCATACCGGGTAAGTGCGCTGCACCACCGGCGCCACCAATGATGATTTTAAAACCACGTTCGGCGGCAGAGGCTGCAAACTCCATGAGTTTATCTGGCGTTCTATGGGCGGAAACCACTTCAACATGATAAGGCACTTGCAGTTTATCCATTATCTCAGCGGCGGCTTCCATCGTGGGCCAATCACTTTTAGAACCCATAACAACAGCAACAAGGGCTTGCATGATAACTCCTTAACTCACTAATTTTAATTATATTTTGACCTTGTTTCAGGTCTAGGTACAGTTGATGCTTGTCTCGCCGTCATCGGTAGCTAGCATCATGGCGCTGAATAATACCATGATCCTAGCGATTTCTGCCCGTTTTTGCGTGTGAAAAAACGTCTTTCGCGGCGATGAATAGATGAGGTGATGGAGCAATAAAAAAGACCAACACTGAGGTTGGCCTTTGGCATTAGTTTGCAGTCATAAGCTGCTGATATTGGGTTGCAAGGTTTACAGTATTTGCTTATCCGTAGTAATTTCTGTTTGCTGAGTGATAACTGGCGCTTCTGTCATTGCTTCACGTAGGGTCGAGTAAAACTTCAATACACCTTCAATTGGCTGGATCTTCGCTCTCGCCAGCGTTCGGATGGGCTGGAACTGCAGATCGGCGATAATGAGCTTAGTCTTATTCGCTTTGCATTTTTCAATCAGTTTCGTCAGTGCGGCTAATCCTCCCGCATCCAGAATAGATACTCCATCGAGATAAAGCACTATCACTTGTTTATCTTCGGTGAGACTCGCGATTTCGGAGAAAATGCGGTCAGCAGCAGCGAAGAATAGCGGCCCGTTAATTTTGAGGACAGTCCAATCGGCAGGTAGCTCTTGATCCACATAACGCTTGTTGGTGCTGATATCGTAAAGCTTTGTCATCTCGGCAATTTCTTTCATAAACAGCAAGGCAGCAAGGATAATTCCCACACTGATGGCGATCACCATGTCGAAAATAACCGTTAATGAAAAGCAACTGACAAAAACCATGATATCGCTGGTGGGCGCAGTTTTAATTAAATGCAGCGCTTTGTGGGCTTCACTCATGTTCCAAGCCACAACAAGTAGCAGGGCTGCCATGGCTGACATGGGCAAATAAGCTAATACGCCCGCTAAGGCGACTAAACCAATTAAGACTACTATGGCGTGGATCATCGCCGCTATCGGGCTCTGAGCGCCTGCTTTGACGTTTGCCGCGCTACGGGCAATTGCTGCAGTGGCTGGAATACCACCAAAAAACGGTGTGATGATATTACCTATACCTTGCCCTAGTAATTCACTGTTGGCACTGTGACGTTTACCTGTCATGCCATCGAGCACCACTGCACAAAGTAGCGATTCAATTGCGCCTAACATGGCAATGGCAAAGGCTGCAGGTAATAAGGCTTGAAAGGTCGCGAGATTAAACTGAAAGGCTTGGCCATTCGCGCCAGCTTGCAGCCAAGGCCATTCGAAACTGGGTAATACGGCAGGAATTCCCATGCCTGTGGTGCCATCACTCAGTTGATAGTGAAAACGGGTTCCTATGGTTTCTATATCTGCACCCATGGCATTGAGAACCAAGGCGAACATAGTGCCGAGTATAATAGCTGGAAGGTGCGCTGGCACGGGTGTTTTGAGTTTTGGCCAAAGTAGCATAGTCGCTAAGGTCGCGGATGCTACCAGTAGGCTAGGTAAATGCACCGAGGGTAGCGCTTGAGCTAATGTCATCAACTTAGCCAGATATTGCTCTGGCATCTGGGCTATCTCGAGTCCGAAAAAATCTTTGAGCTGCAAGGTCGCGATGACGACACCTATCCCCGCGGTAAAGCCTAAGGTGACGGATTCAGGGATATACAAAATTAATCGGCCAAGTCGCAGCATTGCCATGCCGACGAGTATCATTCCGGACATCACAGTCGCGATTAATAATCCTGCTAAACCAAACTGTTGGGCTATCGGATAGAGCAATACTACGAATGCCGCTGTCGGGCCTGACACGCTATAACGTGAGCCGCCAGATATGGCGATAATAAAGCCGCCGACAATCGCAGTGTATAAACCGTATTGAGGTGCAACTCCACTGGCAATGGCTAATGCCATTGCTAACGGAATGGCAATAATGCCGACAGTGAGACCTGCAAGAAGATCTTGCCCAAAACGTTTAAACGAATACTTATCCTTCACGCAAGCTTCTGTGAGTGCGTGGGCGATTCTTAGGGAAAACAAATGAGCTGAGTGTGACACGAGTGGGTCCCATAGCGAGGCGAGTAACAAGCTTCTATTTTAGTGACCTGATACAAGACGCAGTGTGAGCTTGATTGCAAAAACGATTGAAAATACTTTGTTTTGTATAAATAGTGTGCTTGGAGGCTGTTTGATTCTCATTTAAGAGTGGTTTGTAAAATATTTTGATACTTTAACCCTTTTAGTCATCTGCGCCGTTTACAGCCTTAGGTCAACATCAAAGGCATTCGACATGAAAACAATATACTCCCAGAAAACCATTGCACATTCCTTATTACCTTGGGGAAACGCCAACATATCGGCGAGCAATAGCGCAGCTTTATTCTTAGTCATGCTGAGTTTAACGGCCTGTGGCGGTAAAGGCTCTGAGGCTCAACAACGACCAGCGGAGCTGCAAGCCGAGCAGAGTCATAAAGAAGTGTCACTGCGCCGTGCTGAAATGCGTGATGCTACTAAGATGGCCAGAGTCGCGGCGCCGATGCAAATGTCTACCCATGGTGCAGTGATGGGAATGAACATAGCCCCAATGCCGTCAGACTATGCCGCGATTCCGTTAGCACAAAATAAATTCGAGCCGCTGGTGCAAAATGGCATCATGGTGGCAGGAGAAATCCCAGTATCGACGTTTTCCATCGATGTCGATACTGGTAGTTATGCCACCTTAAGACGAATGCTGAGGGAAGGGCGCTTGCCCGAGAAAGGTACAGTCAGAGTTGAGGAAATGCTCAATTATTTTTCCTACGACTATCCCTTACCTGCTAAAAATGCCGCGCCGTTTAGCGTTACGACAGAGCTTGCGCCATCCCCTTATAACGATGACATGATGCTGTTACGGATTGGTCTTAAAGGGTATGACTTACCTAAATCTCAGTTAGGCGCCAGTAACTTAGTCTTTTTGCTCGATGTGTCAGGTTCTATGGCATCTGCAGATAAATTGCCTTTACTGCAAACAGCACTCAAGTTGCTGACGGCGCAATTAAGCGCGCAGGATAAAGTTTCTATTGTGGTTTATGCTGGGGCTGCTGGTGTGGTGCTCGATGGCGCGTCGGGTAATGACACTCAAACTTTAACCTATGCGTTAGAGCAATTGAGCGCAGGTGGTTCAACCAATGGTGGGCAAGGAATCACACAAGCCTATCAATTGGCGAAAAAGCATTTTATCCCCCATGGTATTAATCGAGTCATCCTCGCGACTGATGGTGATTTCAACGTTGGTATGACAGATTTTGATGATTTGATTGCCTTGATTGAGAAGGAAAAAGATCATGGTATTGGCCTGACAACCTTAGGGTTCGGTTTGGGGAATTACAACGATCAACTCATGGAGCAATTAGCGGATAAGGGCAATGGCAACTATGCCTATATCGATACCCTGAATGAAGCGCGAAAAGTGCTGGTGGACGAGTTAAGTTCAAGCTTGTTCACTATTGCTAAAGACGTCAAAGTGCAAGTGGAGTTTAATCCGGCCTTAGTGTCTGAGTATCGTCTAATCGGTTATGAGAATCGTGCTTTAGCACAGGAGGATTTCAACAACGATAAGGTGGATGCGGGCGAAATTGGCGCGGGTCATACAGTGACTGCCTTATATGAATTAAGATATGTTGAAGCAGGGCAGATGGCGAATGATAAACTCAGATATGGCGTTGATGCTCAAACGGGGCAAGAAAAATACAGCCGTGAAGAAATCGCTTTCCTTAAACTGAGATATAAGCTGCCAGAGCAAACACAGAGTCAGTTACTGAGTTATCCCATCAGGTTAGACCAAAATGTTAAGCTGTTAGAACAAGCGAGTGATGATTTTAGATTTGCAGCAGCGGTTGCAGGATTAGGGCAATTACTGAATGGCAGCCATTATCTACATCAATTTGATTATATTAAGTTAAGCCAGTTAGCACGTTCGGCATTAGGGGACGATCCCTTTGGATATCGCCATGAGTTTGTGCAATTAATGGAAACCGCCGCGGCCATAGAGCAATCTAATCATGTGCCGATTAAGAAGGTATTCGATGGTACGGATAAACCTTTTCCTCCCCAAGATAAGCTTCATGGCGAGCCAGTGAGAGACAAGAGCAATACGCGCAATGAGAGATTACAATAGTAAAAGTAAATTCGTGGGGCTAACCCCAATGATGAGGAATTTCCCGTGGCATTAGCAATAGCGCAATTATCAAACCATGAGCACTCAGATGAGCAATTGATGTTGTGCTATGCCAAGGGCGATTCAAAAGCATTTGAACAGTTATACCTGAAGCACAAAGGTGCACTCTATCGCTATTTTGTACGCCAGTTAGGTGATAAGCAGTTAGCTGAAGATTTGTATCAAGAAACCTGGGGGCGGGTGATCCGCGCTGCGGCTAACTATGAAGCCAATGCTAAGTTTACTACTTGGCTATATCGTATCGCTCATAACTTATTGATTGATCATGTTCGGGCGGTTAAGCCCGTGGATTTAGTCGCTACTGATGAAGATGATGCAGGACTCGATACTTTTGTGGCGGGTGAGCAAGATAAACCCGATGTGCAGTGGCAAGAAGCGCAAAAGAGCTTATTGCTAAAGACCTGTATCACACTGTTACCCCAAGTTCAGAAAGAGGCATTTATCCTGAATATTGAAATGGGTTTTACGGCTGTCATCATTAGCGACATTGCGGGCGTGACCTTAGAAGCGACTAAAAGCCGTATTCGTTATGCTTACCAAAGCCTAAAAGATTGTGTCAGCGCGAAATGGCAGGAGGCGGGTCATGAGTAATTCTTCTTCAAATGCCGATGAGATTGCGCTGCAACAGCAGGTATTAGCTTGGTATCGCCAACAGGCCTTAGAGGTTCCACCGCAGCAACTCGATCAAGATATCTTACAGCTGGCGCAAACTCACTTAGCTGAAATGCATCAAAGCAAAATAACCGCCGTTGAAGCGCCAAGTTCCGTCTGGCGACGCCATCCTTGGGCGTTATCGAGCGCGGTATCGTTAGTGCTTGTTGTTGGTCTGCTGGTGCTGAATCCACCTCAAGTCGAAGATACACTTGTTCCAAGTCCTATGGTGATGAGTGCCCCCGCGCCACAAACGATGGCAAGAATGGCTGATACTGAAGCGATGCAATCTTTAAACATGCAAACAGAAGCTGTAGCTGAACATAAAAGACAGACGGAAATGCAGCAAGCTAAAGCCGCATTGGGAGCAACTGAGCAGCAGGATGCAATTAACCCTGCTATCGCTGCAAGGTCTATGAATGCACCAAAATTATCTGAGCCTGCTGAAATCAATCAAGTGTCATTGACTGAGTATTTACATCGGTTACAAGTCCTCATCGAAGCGAAGGAGACTGAGCAAGCATTCGTGCTGGAACAAAAACTTCTCAAGGACTACCCGTATCTTGCAGTTAAGGATGTCGATGAAGCGCAGCTAATCGAATCGCAGCAAGTATTAATACTTGAGTTTAAAAAGCTACAACAGCAATTACATCAACTTGCCAAATGACTATGTGGTTGTGGTATTTACGAATAAAAAAGTGATTAGAAATCGCAAAGTGGTGAGATAAACAGCTAAATTTCCCTGAAATATGCCGAGACGTGCTAATGTTTGTGGTCTGTTTACTGTTTGGTATGTGATTTACTTGATCAACATCATAAAGTGAACAGGTTTTAGCCTGTTATATTGGTGTTAGTTCACGACTTGGCTAGTATCAATAGTCAGACCCATATTCAGGAGGCATTATGCTTAAAAGACTCATGCATGATCATAAACATATAGCTGTATTGCTAAATGTTTTAAAAAACAAGCAGATGAAACTATCCGAAGGTGAGTCAATCAACTTCAGCGTAGTGCGCGATATTGTTGAATATATGCAAGGATATGCTGAACGTTGCCATCATCCCATTGAAGACATTATTTATGCCTACTACCTAGCCCATAAAACGAACGATACTATCGATAAATTGAGTGCCGAACATGAGTCGGTGATCCAATCCTCGGCCACCTTGATGGCGACTTTAAACTTGATCCTCAGTGATATTGTGGTTGCCCGCGAGAAACTGATTGTTGATTTTGCAGAGTATGTCGCATTGCAAGAGCGACATATGCAGATGGAGGAACGGGAAATATTTCCTTTGTTAGCCAAAAGTTTAACTGAGCAAGATTGGCAAGTTATTGAGTTAGAGTGTCAGAAATCGCTGATCGATGATCCTTTGTTTCTGGATCGAGAGCAGAAAGAATTTGAAGATTTACGGGTTTATCTCACAGCGTCTGACTAATACTCTTTAGTTTATTGGGCACATGTTGTGGGCTTAAGCTGGTGTTTTTATACGGCTGAGGAGCACATTTTTGATTCTGACGGCGATGTCTCGTGAGCCAAAGTTGGTTGGGATTTGTAAAGTATTATCGGTGTCGATGACGTTGGTTTTTATCGTAACGTACTGGTTTTTTTGATGTGTTTTTTAAAGCTTCGGCTCGTAAGGTCATACCCCGCTTATATTCTGTTTGCTCCAATAGTTGTAAATAAAAAAAGCGCCAAAGGGCGCTTTTCTATTCATGTTTGAAATGATAACTAGCTCATATAAACATGTAATTACAACTGGATAGCATCAATGTCGTAGTTAAAGTTATTATCGATTTCTTGGAGTTCTTTGAGTAAACGATGCTTATCTTTTAACGCTTCGATCTCACGCCATTTACGCTTTTTATTGGAGCCTCGCGAACGATCGGGTCTTTCAACGACTTCATCTAGCGCACAACCATAATCTAAACGATCCATGGCAACCTCCTGTTGTTGTATGTTTTGTCAGCGATTAAATAACATATTTTTAAAACAGGGTGCAAGAATTATGTTTCATTTGTGTTAAGTTGAAATGAACTTTGAGTGATATGTCATTGATGTTATATGCAGAAGTAGAGCGGAGTTAAGCAGGAAAATTTAATAAAAAGAACGGGGTAGAATTAAAAAGCCAGCAATTGCTGGCTTTTTGTTCGATTAGATTTTGCCTTGTCGATAAAGGTTAATCAATGCGTTGCTTGAGGCATCTAAAGCATCGGAATCTTGCTCTGCGCCAATGCGTGCTAACACATCGTTACCGAGATTCTTACCGAGTTCTACACCCCATTGATCGAAGGAGTTGATATCCCAAATAGCACCTTGAACGAAGGTTCTATGTTCATACAAGGCAATTAAAGCGCCTAGGGTACTTGGAGTGAGCTTATCCATAAGTAAGGTATTGCTCGGCTTGTTACCAGGCATGACTTTATGTTGAGCGATCAGCTGCTTCTCTGTGGCGGATAATGCGCTATTAGCAAGTTCGGCTAAAGCTTCATCAAAAGTACGACCTTGCATTAAGGCCTGGGTTTGACCGAAGCAGTTTGACGCCAATTGGTCATGGTGCTCACCGATAGGATTATGGCTTTGCAGCGGCATAATGAAATCGGCAGGGATCAGTGCGGTACCTTGATGTAATAGCTGGTGGTAGGCATGTTGGCCATTAGTGCCTTCGCCCCCCCAAATGACGGGACCTGTGCTGTAGTCAACATCAGTACCATTTAAGGTAACTGACTTACCGTTACTTTCCATATCGAGCTGCTGGAAATAAGCGGGTAAACCACGTAGGTAATGATCGTAGGTTAATACGACATGGGACTGAGCATTAAAGAAGTTTCCGTACCATAGGGAGAGTAATCCCATGATAACCGGCATATTCTCTGTCAGTGGCGCTGTGGCGAAGTGCTCATCCATCTGATGCGCACCCGTGAGTAGAGCCCTGAAGTTATCCATACCGATCAAAAGTGCAATCGGCAAGCCAATCGCTGACCAGAGAGAGTAACGGCCACCAACCCAATCCCACATAGGGAAAATATTGTTTGCATCGATACCAAAATCTGTCGCTTTTGCCACGTTTGAAGTGACTGCGACAAAGTGTTTTGCCACATCAGACTGCAAACCGCCTTTCGCTAGGAACCAGTCTCTTGCGGTGAGGGTATTAGTTAAGGTTTCCTGTGTCCCGAAAGATTTGGATGACATGATGAACAAGGTCGTTTCAGGATCCTGTAACTTCAGCTTCTCACTAATAGAAGTCCCGTCGACGTTTGCTACAAAGTGACAATTTAATTCTGGGTTCCAATAAGGGCGCAACGCTTGAGAGACGATTTTGGGGCCTAGGAAAGAGCCGCCAATACCAATACTTACAATATCGGTTATCGCTTTACCTGTGTAACCTTTCCATTGACCTGACGTCACTGAGTTCACAAACCCTTGCATCTTATCTAGAGTTTGTTGAACTTCAGGAACTATGTCTTGACCCTCGGCAATAATCGATTGTTCTGCAGTACTGCGAAGCGCTGTGTGCAGTACGGCGCGCTTCTCTGTGGTGTTAATGATTTCACCTGCAAACATCGCTTTGATTTTTGCTTCAAGTTTGCTATTGCTTGCCAACGCAAATAACAGATCCAGCGTTTCCGCTGTTGCTCTGTTTTTAGAGTAATCCAGTAATAAACCACAGGCTGATAGCGACATTTTATTGAAACGTGCCGCGTCAGTTGCAAACAATTCCCGCATATGCGGAACATTTTTACTGTGTGCTGATAAAGCTTGCCATGTTGAGCTTTGGGTCAAGAGTGTCATTTCACCGTCTCCAGAGTGCTTAGTTCGCGAGCTTAGCCGTGAGCATGACTTCGAGCTTACCTTGGTCTATCGCAAAGTTTCGAATGCCTTCGGCAAGCTTATCAACCGCCATTGGATCTTGGTTAAAGTCCCAACGGAATTGTGCTTCAGTCAATGGGGGTTCTGCAGCGACAGTGGTCGTTGCTGCAACCAGTTTAGGTGTGATGTCAACTTGCGAATTAGCCAGTTCTTCTAATAGAGAAGGGCCAATGGTCAGACGATCGCAACCTGCTAGCTCAATAATTTCACCGATATTACGGAAACTTGCACCCATAACAACAGTGTCAAAACCGTGTTGTTTGTAGTAGTTATAAATTTCAGTCACTGAAATGACACCAGGGTCATTTACGGCATTGTAATCTTTACCCGTATCTTTTTTGTACCAATCAAGTATGCGGCCTACAAAAGGAGAAATGAGATAAGCACCCGCTTCGGCACACGCACGCGCTTGAGCAAAGCTAAATAGTAGGGTTAAGTTGCAGTTGATGCCTTCTTGCTCTAGTTCTTTAGCGGCACAAATGCCTTCCCAAGTTGAAGCGAGTTTGATCAGAATGCGTGATTTATCTACACCCGCTTCTTTATATAGGCGAACCAATTTATGGGCTTTAGCGATTGATTTTTCTTTATCGAATGATAAACGGGCATCAACTTCAGTTGAAATACGGCCTGGAACGAGTTTCAGTATTTCTACGCCGATATTGACCGCTAGTTTGTCGCTGGCATCATCAAGTTGCTGCACGAGATCGGTACTTTGTGATTTTGCCCAGTCGATAGCGTTATCTATAAGGGATTCATATTCAGGAATTTGAGCCGCTTTCAAGATGAGTGATGGATTAGTGGTCGCATCTTCAGGTTGGTAGCGTTTAATCGCTTCGATGTCGCCTGTGTCAGCGACGATAGTGGTATATAACTTGAGTTGCTCTAATGTATTGGCCATGAAAAACATCCTTCTCAGGTAGCAGTTTTAACTCGGAATTCACTGATGACTATTAGAAGCGATTTTGCCAACTTTTCCAACCTTGAATGTAAAAAAATTACAAAAATGACAATTTTATGTCTATTAAGGTATGGCTCGATCTACGGGCTATCATCTTGGCTGCAGTAGAGGGCGTCGCTTGTCCTAGTGTATACCCCACAAAAACAAAAAGTCGCTGCAAGCAGCGACTTTTTTACTTCAGTAAGTACTATTACTTCAGAACAGGTTGTTTTGTTGTGGTAGTCACGATAGCTTCGATGCGACGGTTCGCAGCGTGAGCTTCTTTTGAATCACCAGCAACCAATGGCTGAGTAACACCGTAACCGTTAGAAGTTACGCGGCTTCCGCTGATACCATATTTCTCTACAAGAATCTTGGCAACGGCGTCAGCACGTTTGTCAGACAATTCCATGTTGTATTCTGGTTTACCTACATTTGAGGCGTGACCTGCGATTTCAACAGTGAAAGCTGGGTTTTTGTTCAAATAGTTAGCTAATCTTTCGATGTCTTTGTAGTAAACATTTTTAACTACAGCAGAATCGTTAGCAAACTGGATTGAACCTACGTCTTCTTTGTTCTTCACGTTTTCATAGATAGTACAGCCAACAGAGTCAACTTTGTGAGTTGCTGGTGTTGCTGGACATTGATCTTTGTCGTCGTAAACGCCATCGTTGTCAGAATCAACCGGTGCTGCTGCAACGACTGCTGCGGCAACTGGAGCTGCTGCAACTGGAGTTCCGAAACGGTAGCTCAGTTCTAGACCCCAGTAGTTGCTATCAGCTTCAACAATATTGTAATCATCATTTAAGTTTTCATAACGACGATATTTAGCTTGTAATTTTAAGTTGTCAGTGAAGTTATAACCAACACCAGCACCTAAATATGGAGCAAAATCATTTGTACTGTATTTGCTCGACGTTACACCATTGTTTTGGCTGTTTTCGAGTGAATAGTACATTGCACCAGCTTCAGCTGATAGGCTCCAGCGGTTAGCTAGTGGCCAAATACCAACTAGACCAAGTGTAGAACCTTTTACGCTTGCATCATTGCTAATACCCGCTGCGTTCCAATCTGCATTACCTAAATCACGGAAGCCGATTTCAGCACCGAAGTAATCGTTGAACATGTAGCCTGCGAAAACATCCCAAGCGTATGGACTGTCTTCACCGTTCTGAGTGGCAACGTGCTCATAGTTATTAACGCCTAAACCGGCACCAACATACCAAGGTGTAAGTTCCTGAGATGCGCTGGCTGCGAGTGGAAGCAGAGATGTCAGTAATACTACTTTTAATGTGTTCTTCATCATTTTATTTACGTCCATTGATTATGATTCTCCACCAATATGCTTTGCTGGTTTTGTGCAAAACATTGCTAGCACTTAGTGTGGGGATCCTTTGATATTTTAGCCAGCGGTTAATTATCACTTGGTTTGTTAACTTTTTCCAGTATTAAGATCAACCTTTTAAGGGTTATCATTCTGTAACTGGTATTTTTAATGCAAAAAAGGCACTCCGAAGAATGCCTTTAAATTACAATCTAATGTTAATTAGATGTTTCTATTAGCGTGTCCATACCCAATTTTCGATTTCTACTGGGTCTACACCATTCGCTTTAATATAGTTGCGGTGGTCAACTAATCTTTGCAGCATATCAGTGGTAATAGAGACGTGCATAGTTTCATCAATAACGCCCTGTTGGAACAGCTTGTAAGCCATATCAATTACAAGGTGATAGCGAGATGTACCGTTACGAACACCCATATCAAATGGCGTTGTTGTTGAACCTTCTTCTTCGTAGCCTTTAATTCTGAAGCGACGGCTGCCTTTGTAATCAAAAATTAACTTTTTGATTGTATTTGGGTAACCATGGTAGTTGAATACCACGCCTTTATCTTGAGTAAAGATTTCGTCCATTAACCAAGGTTTTTCTTTAAATTTACGGCTACCTAAGCCATCACTGCTTAATTCAGTGACACTAACGAAGCGGATTTTCACTCTTGGAAGGAGTTCTCTGATTAATACTAGAGAAGCCATACATTCTTGAGTGACATAATCACCACAACCTGCCAGCACAATATCGGGATTCTCATCTGAGGCAAAATCCCACACCATTACGCCGTCTTTTGTTTGTTTACGCGCTTCTTCCAAGCTTAGCCATTGTGGTAACTCTTTTTTACCTGCAACCAGAATATTGAGTTTGTCACGGTCTGCGAAGGCTCGCTCTGTATAAACCAATGTGCTGTTGGCATCTGCGGGTAAGTAAGCCGAGATTATTTTTGGATGTTTCTCCAGCATAGCCCCAAGGAAAGATGGGTTTTGATGTGAATAGCCATTATGATCTTGGCGCTCAAGTAATGAAGATAATACGACATTACAGGCTGGCAGTGGCTTACGGAAATGTACGCCTTGGCTGGCGTAGACATATTTACAGTACTGATCGGCCATCGATGAGATAACTTGTGAGAATGCTTCGTAGGTGGGTAGCATGCCGTGGCGGCCTGTTACTGTGTAACCATGTAGCATGCCAAAAAGTAAGTTTTCAGAAAGCAGTTCAATGACTCGACCTTCACGGGACATATCTTCATCCCAACTCTCAATTGGCCACTGCCATGCACGATCGGTTTCTTCAAATACAGCTTGTAGTTGATTTGAATAGGTTTCGTCAGGGCTAAAGATACGTAGATTACGTTGGTCGCGGTTTAACTTGAATGCATCACGCATCCATTCGCCCATTTTTAACATTGAATAGCCACGTTGACCACGCGGTACTTCTGGGCCATAGCTGAGTTTTTCAAGATCTGGATTGGTTAATGCTCTAACAACTTCTCCACCATAGGTTAAATGTTGACGGCCACAGGCAAGTTGCTTGGGTGGGATTAATGAACAAATGTCGGCATCAAAAATCAGTTCGCCTTTTTCATTCATTTGATAGAGTTCTTGGAAGTCGTAACTGGCAAGCCAATTATCCAGTGCATCTAAATGGCCCTTATCAGTAGCACATTTATTGACGATTACTTGATGCGATTCGCAGTTGCCTTCTAATTTCTTACCTTTATATTCACTGACACCAGTCCAACCTTTGGCTGTACGCATTAAAATGACTGGCCATTTTGGTTTAACTACATCTTCGCCACTACGTGCTCGACGTTGAATGTCATTGATCATGGTATAAGCGGTATCCATGGCATTTGTCATCTGCACATAGATATCTTCTTCTAATTCGTTATCAACTATGATGGGGAAATAGCCAAGACCACGGAATTCAAGATCCAGTTCTTCATGGCTCATACGTCCCATGCGGGTAGGACCGGAAATCTTATAGCCGTTAATATGCACAATTGGCAATACTGCACCGCTGGTCGCTGGTGAAACTAAGCGGTTTGCATACCAAGATGCGGCTAATGGTCCCGTTTCTGCTTCGCCGTCACCAATTAAGACGGTTGCGATCAGATCTGGATTATCTAATACTGCCCCCCAGCCTACTGAGAGTGAGTAGCCTAATTCGCCACCTTCAAGAATTTGTCCTGGTGCTTCAGGGTTTGCATGTGAAGGATAACCATAAGCGGCAGAAAACTTCTTACAAATATCTTCGATGCCAGTTTCATTGTAGGGAATAGTTTCTGGGTAGAAATGACTTAAAGAGCCTTCAATGAATAAGTTTGCTTGTACAGCGGGAAAACCATGGCCTGGACCGACTAAATAGATAAAAGAGCGGTTATGCTTCACTATCAAGCGGTTAATGTTGGCATAGACAAAGTTAATACCTGGGCAGGTACCCCAATGGCCAAGTAAACGTGGCTTGATATCAGTATGGGCAAGTGGACGTTTATGTAAGACGTTTTGTTTGAGGTAAATTTGCGAGGTCGCAAGAAAGTTTGTCGCTCTGACGTACTTTTTCAGAGCATTGATTTCATGTATTTGTGTCATGTTAAGCCTCACTAAAACAAACAAGAGATGATTGAAGTTTCTATGGGGTTACTATATTTGTAGTTTTATTACAAAAATGTGCCCTACATCCAAATTTTAAAAGTTGTTTTTGCTGTTAAAAATAATAGCGCAACTTAGACCTTTTGTTAATCTAGCTTTAACAGTAGCTTAGCTAGTGTTGTAAGACGTGATGTCAATGACGTTTAACTGTGCAAACGCGAGCTTGATCACATGAGCAATTTCGAATACTGTGCTATTTTGCTGCGTTGAATTCGGTAGCCGTGATGTTGTAAATTCACGGAAGGATAATTTGAAAAAATAAATCTACCGAAATTCTTACCTTTAACTTGGAAGGATTCATTCACCACAGATGTTGTACCTTTAATTGCAATTAGAGGAGCATTTGCTACGGGAAGAAGTAAAATAATATGTTAGAAACCATAGTTAATTTTTTGAATGCGCTACTTTGGGGTAAGTTGTTAGTATATGGACTAGTAGGAGCTGGTCTCTATTTCACCATTAGACTTGCCTTTATTCAGTTAACCCACTTTAAACATTCCATCAAAGTTATGACCATGAGTCGGCAAGGTTGCGATAGCGGTCTTTCTTCATTTCAAGTCTTTTGTACAAGTATGGCAGCCCGCGTCGGTGCTGGTAATATGGCCGGTGTTGCTGTTGCTATTGGTGCAGCGGGTCCAGGTGCGGTATTTTGGATGTGGCTTATCGCTATTTTAGGTATGGCGACTGCTATGGTTGAATCAACCTTAGCGCAGGTTTATAAAGTCCGAGATCATAATGGCCAGTTCCGCGGTGGTCCTTCCTACTATATGGAAAAAGGATTGGGTCAGAAATGGATGGGCATTTTATTTGCTGTCTTTTTGATCATTGCTTTTGGTTTAGTATTCAATGCAGTACAAGCTAACACTATTACCGGTGCCATGGAGCGAGTATTTGGTTTTAATCCAACCTATGTAGGGATTGGGCTAGTGATTGCCAGTGGATTTGTGATTGTCGGTGGTCTACGTAAAGTCGCGCGAGTATCTGAATTTCTTGTCCCCATTATGGCCTTAGCCTACATTCTTGTAGCCTTCATTATCGTTATTTTCAACCTCGAACAATTACCTGCGATTATTAGCTTAATTGTGAAAAGTGCTTTTGGTTGGCAAGAGGCTGCCGCTGGCGGCGTGGCTTATACTGTCGCGCAGGCAATGCAAGCGGGTATTGCTCGCGGACTTTTCTCGAACGAAGCGGGCATGGGCAGTGCGGCGAATGTCGCGGCAAGTGCATCGCCTAACCCTAATCATCCAGCATCCCAAGGTTTTGTGCAGATGATGGGTGTGTTTGCGGATACTATCGTTATCTGTACTGCAACGGCTGCGATAATCCTGCTATCAGGGGATATTGGCTCGAGTGATGATGGGATTCGATTAACCATTAATGCCATGTCTGCACATGTTGGCGACTGGGGTGGCGCATTTATTGCGGTGGCTATTTTCTTATTCTGCTTTACATCCATCATAGCCAATTACTCATACGCTGAAACAAATGTGATGTACTTAATGGGAAATAGTACCAAAGCACTGCCTTTATTCCGTTTGTGCGTGCTTGGCATGGTCATGTTTGGTGCCGTCGCTAAGATAAGTTTAGTGTGGAACTTGGCTGACGTTTCGATGGGGTTGATGGCGACGGTAAACATTGTTGCTCTATTACTATTATCGGGTCTGGCAATTCGGGTTATCAATGATTATCGCGAACAGATCAACGCGGGTAAGACTCCAGAATTCGATCGTAGTAAATTTCCTGAGTTGATGGATCAGCTTGATGATGATATTTGGCAAGATACCAGTCTTGTGCCGGCTAAAAAGCTTTAATTAGCCTAGCGTATCGACAATAGGCATTACTGATTGTTGTAATCGAAAAGACCACGCTGTTAAAGCGTGGTTTTTTTATGCTCGTTCAGTATCATAGGTATGTATTTTTGTTTCTGTTGGGAGTTTTTGATGTTGATATTGGTTTCGCCGGCGAAGACCTTAGATTTTGAACTGCCGCCACTGACGCAGGTGTATTCACAACCTGATTTTTTAACTTATAGTCAGGAGTTGATCCAAGTGTGTCGGCAATTGACCCCTACAGACATCGCCACTTTAATGAAGGTGAGCGATAAGATTGCGGGTTTAAATGCGGCACGTTTTGGGGAGTGGCGGCCAGATTTTAGTTTAGATAATGCAAAACAGGCCATTTTTGCTTTTAGAGGCGATGTGTATACTGGCTTTGATGCTGATACATTGTCTGAAGATGAAATTGCTCGAACTCAGTCACAGCTACGTATTTTATCTGGACTTTACGGTTTGCTCAGACCGCTGGATTTAATTATGCCTTATCGTTTAGAAATGGGCACGGCGCTTTCTAATCCTAAAGGTAAAAACCTATATGAGTTTTGGGGAGAGACATTAACACAAGCTGTAAATGAAACGCTCGCTGAAACGAGTAGTGATATTATTGTCAATCTTGCATCTAATGAATATTTCAAAGCAATAAAGCCTAAAAAACTTCAAGGGCAATTAATTTCACCCATATTTAAAGATTGTAAAAATGGTCAATATAAAGTGATCAGTTTTTTTGCTAAGCGTGCTAGAGGCATGATGGCGAGATATCTCATTACGCATCAAATTAACACTTTAGATGAATTAAAAGCATTTAATGTTGCTGGTTATTATTATAGTGAAGAGCAGAGTTCCCCAACAAATCCAACGTTTTTACGTGAAGAGCAATAGCGAAATATCGATAAGATGTTAATTGATAGAGAACAGCTAATGCTGTTCTCTATATCATTGATGGCCTATTTTTCAGATTGGGTGGCTAAAGGCGTTAATGTCACCGTTGAATTTGCCATGATATAAGCAAATTGTGCGTAGGCGGCGACGTTTTGAGCCAATGCGGCAGGGTCGATTTTATCTAAGGTATCATTCGGTGTGTGATGGTAATCGAAATAATCGTGGCCATCTTGCCTCAAAGATGCAACTGGAACACCTAAGGCGGGGAGCATAGATACGTCTGGCCCGCCAGAAGCTTGGTTATTGCCCAGTGCAACGCCATTGAATGACATAGGGCTGAGCGCCTGCTGCACTTCGGTGAATATGTTCTCATTCACTTTAGTATCGATTTGATAAATTCTACCGGCCCCAAAATCAGACTCTGCAGCTATGTAGTGCAGCGGTAATTCCGCTTTATGAGCCTCTGCATACGCTTTACCACCAACGAGCCCAACTTCTTCAGCGGCATATAGCACGACTCTAACAGTGCGAGCGGGTTTTATGGGGAGATCTTGAATCTGCTTGGCTGCAGCAGTCACAATGGCGACTCCAGCGCCATCATCAATCGCGCCAGTACCTTCATCCCAGGAATCTAAATGAGCACCAATGAGCACTATTTCATTGGGCTTACTACTGCCCGTTACTTCGGCAATGACATTGTAGGAAGTATTAAAACCTAAGTTTTTTGACGACATATGCAATTCGAGCAGGGCATTAGGATCGCGTTTTAGCAATGCACCAACCAAATCAGCATCGGGATTTGACATGGCAGCCGCGGGGATCTTAGGCACGCCATCTTGGTAGCGCATGATGCCAGTATGGGCCATGCGGTCATGATCTGTGCCAATAGAGCGGATCACGATAGCAACTGCGCCTTTTTGTGCTGCAGCGACTGCCCCTTTCGAGCGGCCACCAACGCTTTTACCATAACCTTCACCAGTGATATGGCGCTCTGTTTTTTGGTCAATAAAAACAATCTTACCTTGCACCTCTTCAGGCTTGGCTTGTTGTAATGCCTCTAGGCTATCAAAGCGTGCGATTTTAGCTTGTATACCTCCAGCAGGAGTCGCAATACTGCCACCAAGCGCAGTAATGACCAACGGCTGTTCTACAGGGACGGTGATTTTGGCTTTGGCTTCACCGCGCTCCCAAATTGGCACTTGTACGGCTTCTTTATAAACACGGTCAAAACCTAGGCTGGTCAGTTTATTTATCGCCCAGTTAACGGCGAGGATATCCTTTGGGCTACCTGCAAGTCTTGGACCCACTTCAACCGTGAGTGATTCGACTAAGTCATAGCTTAATTGCGAAGATAATGCTGCCTGTTGTAATTGAATGACTTCACTAGGGGCGGTTTCTACTTGAGTTTGGCACGCACTTAACCCCCCGATTAAAAGACTCGAGAGAAGTGTAGTTTGATAGGGCTTCATTAGATTTCCTTTATTTTTATTAAGCATGTCCCATTTTTAAAAACAATCTAGCAAAAAGTGTGCTTTATGTCCCGACTATATCCGTAAGGCGACGCTATATTAGCGCAGGGGTTAGTTTTAGGAGAGAAAGTGCGTAATGAATATTGAATTAATGCAGGAGCGAGCCGATCATGCCGTAGTGCTATTAAAGGCACTCGCGAACGAACGCCGTTTATTTATTCTTTGTTATTTATTGAATGAAGGAGAAATGTGCGTTGGCGAAATGAATAAAAAATTAGGCTTAAGTCAATCGGCACTATCACAACACCTTGCTTGGTTACGCAAAGATAATTTAGTAACCACACGCAAAGAAGCGCAAACGGTATTTTATTCACTCAAGAGTGATGAAGTACGGGAGATGATTCACTTATTGAACAACATTTATTGTCATTAATAGTGTTTTTCAGATATAAAAAAACCGGCAATTGCCGGTTTTTTTCATTTGCTATGTTATAGATTAAGCAGCGATTGCTTTGATCTTAGCGTTCAAACGTGCCTTTTGACGAGCGGCTTTATTCTTGTGAATAAGACCTTTAGTCGCCATACGGTCAACGATTGGTTGTGCAACAGCAAAAGCTTCTGTTGCTGTTTTGTGATCGCCTGCTTTAATTGCAGCGATTACTTTTTTAACGTATGTACGTAACATTGAGCGACGGCTGGCGTTATGCTGACGACGCTTTTCAGATTGAAGCGCGCGCTTCTTTGCAGACTTGCTATTAGCCAAGGTGCAACTCCTAAAAACTGGATTTGATACTTTTAAAGGCCGAGGAATATGCCTGCATTTAGTCACTTTGTCAATGACTATGATTGAATATTCATCATAAAGATAAATTAATCCAACCTGCCTTGGCTATCTTCGACCCAACTCGTGTAATATGTGGCGCAATTCTAGCAGCTATTACCGCAGTGTGACAGAGCCTGAATCGATTTTTTGAGATGTATCACCTAATCAATTCGATATGGGTCTGGGGGACGTTTGAGTAGAAAATTATTAAAATCTGGCCTGATTGTTAGTGCTATGACATTGATATCCCGAGTTTTAGGTCTAGTTAGGGATGTGGTGGTTGCTAATTTGATGGGCGCAGGGACAAGTGCTGATGTGTTTTTCTTTGCAAATAAAATTCCTAATTTTTTACGCCGTTTGTTTGCTGAAGGGGCTTTTGCACAGGCGTTTGTACCTGTTTTAACTGAGTACCAAGAGAAACATACCGCAGAAGAGACTCGTGATTTATTGAGTAAAGTTGCGGGCACATTAGGTTTACTAGTGACAATAGTGACCCTTTTGGGGGTGGTTGCATCACCTGTGTTGTCAGCTTTATTCGGTGGTGGTTGGTTTATCGCTTGGCTTAACAACGAGCCAGATGGTGCTAAATTTGAACTCGCTACCGTTGTGCTTAAAATTACTTTTCCTTATCTGTGGTTTATCACATTTACGGCATTAGCGGGCTCAATTTTAAATACCCGAGGCCGTTTTGCGGTATCGGCTTTTACACCCGTATTTCTCAATGTGGCAATTATTGCGGCGGCTATTTTCTATGCGCCTACATCGACCCAGCCTGAGGTTACCTTGGCTTGGGGCGTTTTTTGTGGTGGTTTGATTCAGTTCCTATTTCAAATTCCCTTTTTGTTGCGTGAAAATGCGCTCGTCAAGCCTTCTTGGGGCTGGCATCACCCGGGTGTGGTGAAAATCAGAACTTTGATGATCCCTGCATTGTTTGGCGTGTCTGTCTCACAGATTAACCTGCTATTTGATACATTTATCGCCAGTTTTTTGATGACGGGTTCAATAAGTTGGCTCTATTATGCCGACCGTTTACTCGAATTTCCCTTAGGATTGTTTGGGATCGCGATTGCTACTGTGATTTTACCTGCGTTGTCACGAAACCATGTGAATGACGAAGGTGCGGGCTTTGGCAAGACGATGGATTGGGGGATTAAGGCGATTCTACTGCTAGGTCTACCGGCTATGATGGGGTTGATCGTGCTCGCAAAGCCCATGCTGATGGTATTATTTATGCGCGGTGCTTTTTCATTGCATGATGTTGAAATGGCTTCCTATAGTTTGATGGCTTATGGCAGTGGTTTGCTTAGCTTTATGCTGATTAAGGTGCTTGCTCCTGGCTATTACTCTCGTCAAGATACCAAAACACCTGTGCGTTATGGCATTATTGCCATGATCACAAACATGGGCTTTAACTTGCTGTTTGCTATTCCTTTTGGGTATGTTGGACTGGCGATTGCGACTTCGATGTCAGCATTGCTTAACGCCACATTACTATACCGAGGCTTGCATTTAGCTGGCGTTTATCGTGTTTCTAGGCCGACTATGGTGTTTTTTGCTAAAGCCGTGGTCTCTACAGCCTTGATGGTGGTAGTCTTGTATTACTTTTTGCCTTCACAACAAATTTGGTTAGATTGGCATTTGTTCGATCGTGCGAAAGCCTTGATAGGCTTAATTTTAGTTGGGGCAGTCAGTTACTTATTGTGTCTGCTTTTGCTCGGAATTCGTCCTTGGTCAATTAAACGGGGAGCTTGATTGCTGATTCTCATCGCTAGCTGTTATATAATCAGCCGATTTGCGCTTGGCAGTTGTCTAACGTTATGGAATTAATCCGCGGTATACATAACATTTTGTCATCCCACCACGGGTGTGTATTGACTATAGGTAATTTTGACGGCGTCCATCGTGGTCATGCACAAGTGATTGCGAACTTAGTGCAGAAGGCGAAGCAGTTATCGCTGCCATCGACATTAATGACGTTTGAACCTCAGCCGCAAGAATTGTTTAGCGGCGACAACGCGCCGTCTCGTTTAAGTTTATTACGTGATAAAGTCATTTTACTCGATGAACTCGGGGTTGAGCGGTTAGTGTGTGTTAACTTTAATCGCACTTTTGCTAATCAACCTGCAGAGCATTTTATTGAAGAATTGTTGGTCCGCAAACTGGGTGTCAAATACCTCGTCGTCGGTGATGATTTTTGTTTTGGCCAAGGCCGTAAAGGCAATTTTGAAATGCTAGTGCAGGCGGGTATCCAATATGGCTTTACCGTGGTCAGCACTCAAAGTTTCATGCTGGGCTCGCAAAGAGTGAGCTCGACTGCTGTGCGTGAACAATTGGCGAAGGGCAATCTTGAACAGGCGAGACGCCTATTAGGACATCCTTTTACCTTGAGTGGTCGTGTAGCGCATGGGCAAAAAATTGGCCGCACAATTGGTTTCCCCACCGCTAATATCGCCTTAAAGCGCAATGTTGTGCCGGTACGCGGTGTGTTTGCGGTTAAATGTTATTGGGATAACAGCGATATTTATGAGGGCGTAGCCAATATTGGGTTTCGCCCGACAGTGAACGGTCAAGTGTGTCAGCTTGAGGTGCATCTTTTTGATTTTGAAGGTGACATTTACGGCAAACATGTTGAAGTCGAGTTGGTGGCTAAACTCCGAGATGAGCAACCTTTTGACTCATTGGATGCGCTAAAAAAACAGATTTTAAATGATGCAAATGAAGCCAGAGCTTTATTTGGTAATGATGCAGGCTGAAATTTATCAGTTTAATTAACGGTATAGGATCAATGAGCGACTATAAATTTACTTTGAATTTGCCGGAAACAGAGTTTCCGATGCGTGGTAATTTGGCAAATCGCGAGCCAGAGATGTTAGAGCGCTGGACAAAAGACGGTTTGTATCAACAGATCCGTGATAGCCGAATTGGCCGTACTCCCTTCATTTTGCATGACGGCCCACCGTATGCGAATGGCAGTATTCATATTGGTCACTCAGTTAATAAAATCCTCAAGGACATTATTGTTAAGTCAAAAACTATGTCTGGTTTTGACGCACCTTATGTACCAGGTTGGGATTGTCATGGTTTGCCTATTGAGCTGAAAGTTGAGCAAAAAGTGGGTAAGCCTGGTCAAAAAATCTCTGCGGCAGAATTCCGTGAAGAATGCCGTAAATACGCTGCAGAGCAAGTTAACGGTCAACGTGAAGACTTTATCCGTTTAGGTGTGTTGGGTGATTGGCAAAATCCGTACTTAACGATGGATTTTTCAACGGAAGCTAATATCGTTCGTTCTTTATCGAAAGTGATTGAGAGTGGTCACTTACATAAAGGCGTTAAGCCAGTGCATTGGTGTACTGATTGCGGTTCTGCCCTAGCTGAAGCTGAAGTGGAATACGAAGACAAAACATCACCTGCTATTGATGTGGCGTTTGTGGCTGCCGATAGCAAAGCTGTTGCGGCTAAGTTTGGGGTAAGCGATTACTCACATCCTGTTTCTATGGTGATTTGGACGACCACGCCATGGACGCTACCAGCGAACCGCGCCTTGTCTTTGAGTCCTGAGCTGGATTACAGCTTAGTCGAATTCGAAAAAGACGGTGTGACGCAAGCGCTTATTTTAGCTGAAGTCTTGGTTGAATCTTGCCTGACTCGCTATAACATCGAAAGCCATACTGTGCTTGGTACAACCAAAGGCGCCGCGCTTGAGCTTGTCCGCTTTAATCACCCGTTCTTGGATTTTGATGTGCCTGCAATTTTAGGCGATCACGTCACTACTGATGCGGGTACCGGTATCGTTCATACTGCACCTGGTCATGGTCAAGACGACTTTGTTGTTGGTCAAAAGTACGGTTTAGAAGTCGCAAACCCTGTTGGCGACAACGGTGTATACAAGCCTGATACCGAGTATTTTGCTGGGCAACATGTTTTTAAAGCTAACGATAACGTCGTAGCTTTGCTGAGAGAAAAAGGTGCCTTGCTGAATCACGTGGCTTACCGTCACAGCTACCCACATTGCTGGCGCCACAAAACACCAATTATATTTCGCGCGACACCGCAGTGGTTCATCTCTATGGATAACCACGGTCTACGCACGCAAGCATTGAAAGAAATCGAACAAACCCAATGGATCCCTGATTGGGGCCAAAGTCGTATCGAAAAAATGGTTGAAAACCGCCCTGACTGGTGTATCTCACGCCAACGTACTTGGGGTGTGCCTATCACGCTGTTTGTGAACCGAGAAACCGAAGAGTTGCACCCTGATAGCGTGTCGTTAATGGAACGCGTGGCGAATCGTATCGAACAGCAGGGTATTCAAGCTTGGTGGGATCTTGATGCCGCAGAATTGCTGGGTGATGAAGCGGAACAATACCGTAAAGTCACTGATACTTTGGACGTTTGGTATGACTCTGGCTCAACCTTCTCATCAGTAGTAGCGGCGCGTCCTGAATTCCACGGACACGGTGTTGACTTGTATCTTGAAGGCAGCGATCAACATCGCGGTTGGTTTATGTCATCTTTGATGATTTCAACCGCAATGAATGGCAAAGCACCGTATAAGCAAGTGCTTACCCACGGTTTTACCGTCGATGGTAAAGGCCGTAAGATGTCAAAATCTATTGGTAACGTCATTGCACCACAAACGGTAACCAACAAATTAGGCGCCGATATTCTGCGTTTATGGGTTGCGGCAACTGATTACAGCGGTGAGATGACGGTTTCAGACGAAATCTTAAATCGCAGTGCCGATGCCTATCGTCGTATTCGTAACACTGCGCGTTTCTTATTAGCCAACTTAAACGGTTTCGAGCCCGCTAAGGATTTAGTGGCCGTTGAAGATATGGTGGCGTTAGATCGTTGGGTTGTTCGCCGTGCCGCTGCGCTACAACAGGAAATCATCGAAGCCTATGATCAATATAACTTCCATATAGTGACTCAAAAACTGATGCAGTTCTGCTCGGTTGAGTTAGGCAGTTTCTATCTGGACATCATTAAAGATCGCCAATATACGGCTAAGCAAGAAGGCCATGCACGCCGTAGTTGTCAATCGGCGCTGTATCTGATCTCTGAGGCCATGGTGCGTTGGATTGCGCCAATTCTAAGCTTCACTGCTGACGAAGTATGGCAATTACTGCCTGGCGAGCGTGATGCTTATGTCTTTACCCAAGAATGGTATCAAGGCTTGAAATCAGTCACCTTAGCGACTGATTTGAGCGATGACTATTGGCAGCAGTTGCTAACCGTGCGTAATGAAGTCAACAAAGTGATTGAACAAGCTCGCCGCGACAAACGTATCGGTGGCTCATTAGAAGCTGAAGTGACCTTGTTTGCGGATGCTACCTTGACTGAGCAATTAACCCATATCGGCGATGAGCTGAGATTTGTGTTGTTGACCTCTGAAGCCAAAGTATTGCCTTTAGCCGATGCGACATTGGAAGCGGTTGAGACTGAGTTGGCATCACTGAAATTAGTGGTTGCTTCAAGCACTGCCGAGAAGTGTGAGCGTTGTTGGCACCACAGAGAAGAGGTTGGCACTATTGAGGCTCACCCAACACTTTGTACTCGCTGCGTAACCAATATTGAAGGTGACGGCGAAGTTCGTCAGTTTGCGTAAAGGATCTGTATGCCATTAACTTGGAAAGACAGTGGCTTACGTTGGTATTGGGTAGCTGTATTGGTGTTTTTAGCCGATCAGCTATCTAAGCAATGGGTCTTAGCCAATTTTGATTTGTATGAATCAGTGAAATTATTGCCCTTCTTTAATTTCACTTATGTACGTAACTATGGTGCAGCTTTTAGTTTTTTAAGTGAAGCTGGAGGTTGGCAGCGCTGGCTGTTTACGATTGTTGCGATTGGATTCAGTACGTTATTGACTGTGTGGTTGCGTAAGCAATCGTCTTCTTTGTGGAAACTGAATCTAGCTTACACCTTAGTGATTGGTGGTGCTTTAGGTAATTTAGTCGATCGATTGATGCATGGTTTCGTGGTTGATTTTATCGATTTCTTCTGGAATAAGAGCCATTATCCAGCATTCAATATTGCCGACGCTGCCATTTGCGTCGGTGCAGTGCTGATTATTTGGGATGCATTTGTCAGCGGAAAGTCTGAAGCTGATAGCGCTGAAGGGGTTAAAAAGTGACTGTGACACGTTCATTATTATGCCACATGAACATTGTGCTTGCTGATGGCTCGACTGCCGATAGCACTAAAGCCTCGGGTAAACCGGCTCGATTAAATGTGGGTGATGGTACTTTAAGTCCTGCATTTGAGGCGCAGCTGGTGACGCTTGCTGAAGGTGATAAGCACAGTTTCACGCTTGAAGCGATTGATGCCTTTGGCGAATCCAATCCTGATGCTATCCATTATCTAGATCGAAGCCGTTTTCCGGCTGACATGAGTTTAGAGGCTGGCGTGATTGTGAGTTTTGCTGGCCCTGGTGGTAGTGAGATCCCTGGTATTGTCCGTGATGTTGCGGGTGATTCCATCACCGTCGATCTTAATCATCCTCTGGCAGGACACAAGATCACTTTTGAACTGGACGTAGTAAAGGTATTTTAAGATGAAACTCGATCCTACTAGCCCAAGTTTAAATATTATGCTCGCTAACCCGCGCGGTTTTTGTGCGGGTGTTGATCGTGCTATCAGTATTGTTGAACGGGCGTTGGAATTATTTTCGCCGCCTATCTATGTTCGCCATGAAGTCGTGCATAACCGCTATGTCGTGCAGAATCTGAAGGATCGCGGTGCGGTTTTTGTCGAAGAGTTAGATCAAGTGCCTGATAACAACATTGTTATTTTCAGTGCCCATGGTGTATCTCAAGCGGTGAGACAAGAAGCAAAGGCGAGAGGGCTGAGAGTCTTTGATGCAACGTGTCCTTTAGTGACTAAAGTACATCTTCAGGTGACACGTGCCAGCCGCAAAGGTATTGAGTGCATCCTGATTGGCCATGAAGGGCACCCTGAAGTCGAGGGTACTATGGGGCAATACGATAATCCTAATGGTGGCGTTTATCTGATTGAATCGCCTGCAGATGTTGAAGCCTTGGAAGTTCGCGATCCCAATAATCTCTGCTTCGTGACACAAACTACTTTGTCTGTAGATGATACTTTGGACATTATTGTTGCGTTACAGAAAAGGTTTCCCTCTATAGAAGGTCCGCGAAAAGACGATATTTGTTATGCAACGCAGAATCGTCAAGATGCGGTACGCAATTTATCTGCAGACGTTGATTTGTTGATTGTTGTTGGCTCAAAGAACAGCTCTAACTCTAATCGTTTACGCGAGCTAGCATTGAAAACAGGAACCCAGTCTTATCTAGTGGATACTGCAGATGACGTTGAGTCTAGTTGGTTTGATAATGTTACACGTGTAGCCGTCACCGCAGGAGCTTCAGCCCCCGAGGTCTTAGTCCAACAAGTTGTTCAAGCAATCGCTAAGCTTGCCCCTAGTGTTGTGACTGAAGTTGAAGGGCGTAAAGAAGACACTGTTTTTGCTGTGCCAGCCGAATTACGTTAAATCTGTGTACTGTTTAATCGTCAATAAAAAAGAGGCTATAAGCCTCTTTTTTATTGTCTCAAATTCATTCAAAGCATAATGATGTCAATGCTTATGTGCTAATGTTACTGGCTACTTACATTTTACTCATCTATTATTAACTGTTGGTAATTTTTATCGTAATACTAAGATTTTTAAAGGTAAATAGCTGAAAAGCTTGTCAAAAATATGACTAAAATCGAAAGGTTGGCACAAAGGGAATTTCAACGGGGCTTCTCATTAATTGAAGTGCTTGTTGCGTTAGTGATCTTAGTCATTGGCTTAATTGGCATTTTTAATCTGCATATTGTTGCAAAGCGTGGCAGCTTTGAATCCTTTCAGCAAACTCAAGCCTCCTATTATGCAAACGACATAATTAATCGAATGAAGCTGAATAGAGCGCAGCTGGGTAATTACGCTGGTGAGTATACTGGCTCTCATAATAAACCAGGCAATGTTTGTGACGTTGCTGTTGGCGCAGTGAGTATATGTACTCCAGAAGAGACTGAAGCTTGGGATCTTTACCAGTGGGAACAGAGTTTTATGGGGGCTGCTGAAGTTATGGATAGCCAGAATGTTGGTGGGTTAGACTCTCCAACAGCATGCATTAATGTAGATGGTTCAACTGTAACGGTCGCAATTGCGTGGAGAGGGATCCGAGAGGGCGCGGGTACAAGTTATTCTGGGAGTGAATGTGGAGAAGATATTGGTACGCGTAGGCGGCTTTTTATTCTTTCGACAATGATTATTTAGGTTAACTATGTATGGATAATTTAAAAAATTGTGAGAAAGGGATGTCGCTGGTTGAGCTAATGGTCTCTATGGTCATTGGCTTATTTCTCACTCTTGGGCTTTTTGGCATGTTTAGTATGTCTTCTTCCAATGTGATCACAACGAGCCAGTTTAACCAATTGCAAGAAAATGGACGAATTGCTTTGTCGCTCATGGAAAGAGATATTAGTCAGTTAGGTTTTATGGGGGACATAACGGGAACTGATTTTGTACTTGGAACCAATATGACCTTGAGGGATGGTGTTGCAAATGATTGTATTGGTGCAGGCGTAAATAACGGTACTTTACCTAATGCAGAACCTGCACACTTTAGGCGTCTATGGGGATATGAAGAGGGCGAGAGTGGGGATACATTAAGTTGCTTATCAGGTGTGAATCAGAATACGGATGTCATTCAAATTAAAAGATTAGTTGGCCCACCAGTGACTAATCCTAATGGCGAGCGTTTTTATATGGCTGCAACTTCGAGTGAAGCTGTGATGTTTAAAGGCGGTAATCCTCCCAATCCAGTACTCGAAAATGCTCGTTTTTGGGAATATCAGCATCATATTTATTTTATTAAAAATGATGGTTCTGTACCTGTTCTACGCCGAAAAACATTAACCAAGAATAATGGCATGAATAACGAAGAGCAGTTAGTTGAAGGCATTGAGAATATGCGTATTCTTTATGGTTTTGATAGTAATGGAGATGATACCGCCGATAGTTTTATGCCAGCAGAAAATGTAACCACATTAATGTGGGACAACGAATTATTTCAAAGACTTGTTGCCTTAAGGGTTTTCTTGTTGGTTCGCGCTATTGATGAAGATAAAAGTTACACCAATGAAACTACTTACACTCTGGGCGATAAGGAAATTAAAAATTTGAATGATCATTATCGACGCAAGATAGTTTCGACGACTATGGTGCTTGCTAATCCAGTGTTAATTAGAAATTAGAAGGTTGGTAAGATGAAAAAGCAAAAAGGAATTGTATTATTTTTTGCACTTATCATATTGTTGCTTATGACTATTATTGGTGTCGCTTTGGCTGTTAATTCGACCCAATCTATGCGTATGTCTGGAGCAGGATCAGAACGTATAGAGGCTAAGTCTGTTGCTGATGGTGGCTTAGAGGCGGCAATCGAAGCCAATAAAGGTGCTAGCTTAGCCAAACTATCTGAGATTTCATCAGTGGTTGAATTTGGTTCTAACCAAACGTTAACGCCAATTCCTTATGAAGTTGATGCTGCAGGTAATGTTGTCATTAGTGCAAAAGATGTTGGATGCCAGCGAAGTACAAGGCCAAATAGTGGTAATTTAATTAGCTGTCGGCGTGTTGAGATTAGTAGTACAGCAGAATTTGGTAGAGATAAACTGGGCCAACTCACTGTTGTCGCAGGTGTGGAGCAAGAAGTTTTAACTGGGAGTTAGATATGATTATTAAAAAGCTGGCTTGTTCTATACTACTTGCGCTGACTTTTGTGTCGGCTTTCTCCTTTGGTGACGATACTGAGTTATATGTAAAAGAATCAACAACTCGAACGGGCGCAAGACCTAAAGTGCTCGTTATATTTGATAACTCAGGAAGTATGTCAACTGAAGAAATTACTCAGGTTGTAGATTATGACCCTAACTATGACTACCCAGCCGTAAGTGGTTCTGGGTATAGTGATACTCTTATTTATTATGCTGTTGGCGGTGGGGGATTACCCACCCCTGATACTAGCTCTGATAAGCGTAATTTTAAAGCTAGTTTAAATGGATGTAGTCAAAGCAAAGCTGCATTAGCAGAGTTTGGTCGTTTTACTGGGTATATAAGAGAGTTCACATCAAGTGGTACTACTGGCGTTTGGAAAGAACTACCTGAAACAAATGGTACTGCAATAAAAGTAATTGATTGTTGGGAAGATATTTCTCAAATAAATCCGAGTAATTCATCATCATATCCTAATGGATTTCCTGCTAATGGGGTAACAACGGGATCAGGTAGTAAAAAGAAAGCATATCCATATTTTACTTCTTCACTACCAGGAACAACTTGGACCAATGCTTTAGCCGCAGCCAATAATACTGACTTTGGTGTTGGACAACCTATTACCTTGTACACTGATAATTACCTAAGATGGTACGGATTATCTAAAGCGGGAAAATTACCAACGGTAAAAGTTTCAAGACTAGAAATTGCGAAGAAAGCGATTTCTAATATTATTAGTTCAACTCCAACAGTGGATTTTGGACTTGCTGTATTTAATTATAATTATCCAAATGAAGGTAATCGAGACGGTGGTCGAATTGTATCTGGCATTACTCAGATGACGGATAGTACGCGTGCGAGTTTATTAACTACTATTGATAATTTGCTGGCAAAAACAAATACACCACTATGTGAGACTATGTATGAAGCTTACCGTTATTTTGCCGGTAAGGGCGTTAAATATGGTCATAGTGATACAGATTATGGCTCTTATGTTGGAAATAAACCACCGTATGACAGCTTAGTGGAGAAGAGTGGTAACTACGCAAGTCCATTTAAAGTATGTACGGATATTGCTTATGTTATCTATGTCACTGATGGTTCTCCAACAGTTGATAAAAATGCGAATAATGACGTTATTAGTTTAACTGCCACAGGAAGTAAAGAAGGGGATTACTCTTCATTTTCTAAAAATCTAGATACAGCAAGCTATTTGCCCGCATTAGCTAGTTATATGTTTAATAACGACTTAATTAACAAGTTGGACAGTTCAAATACTGAACAAATGCAGAATGTTCGTACTTATACTATTGGTTTTAGTAAAGGTGCAGAAGATGCCGCACCTTTACTTGCTGAGACGGCTAAAAGAGGTGGTGGTTTATATTTTGCTGCTCAAAACAGTCTTGAACTACAGAATGCACTTAATGATGCGTTATCAAATATTTTGAATATTGATTCAAGTTTTACATCTCCAAGTATTGCTAGTAATAATTTTGATAGGACTCAGACATTTGATGCCGCTTATTACGCTATGTTTCTCCCAGGCAAAGGACCTCGTTGGAGCGGTAATTTAAAAAAATTAAAAGTAACCGCAGATGGAACATTGGTTGATAGTAAAGGGAATGCAGCTATAGCAGATAACGGTAATATTAAAGATGGTGCCTGTACTATATGGTCGGATTGTGTTGCGCAAAAGGATGGGAATAAAGTTGAAGTCGGCGGAGTCGCGGCACAAATCAGAAAGCAAGAAGTTAGGAGTATTGTAAGTAACTTAAATGGGTCCTCCAGTTTAACGCCCTTAACACTTGCTAATGCACAAACTGCAGCAGGCGGTGATGCTGCGCTAGCTAGCTATATGAGAACTAGCGTAGATGAGCTTGCTAATACGTTAAATTGGCTTAATGGGATAGATGTCGACGACGATAATAAAGATGGTAGTACGACAGATAAACGTAATGATGTTATGGGTGATCCTCTTCATTCTAAGCCACTTGCACTCAATTTCGGCACAAAAAACGCGACTGATATTCGTATCATGCTTGGCACTAATCAAGGTGTTGTGCATATGTTTAAAGATGCGGGCGAATCTGTATCAGAGACTTGGGGCTTTATTCCCTATGAGTTATTGCCTAATTTAACAGAACTGAGAAGTAATGATCCTTCAGGTGTACACACTGTATACGGAATGGATTCTTCTCCAGTTGCTTACACTGAAACTGATGCTGAGGGTAAAGTGATTAAAGCATGGGTTTATATGGGGATGCGTCGGGGTGGCTCGTCTTATTATGCCCTCAATGTGACAAACCCTGATAGCCCTTCTCTAATGTGGACTATTAATCCATCAACAGATGGTTTTTCTGATCTTGGACAAACATGGTCTGAGCCTATAGTGACGAAAATCGTTGGTTATGAAAAGCCTGTACTCATTTTTGGTGGTGGCTACGATGTTAGTTTTGATGCAACTCCTTCATCTTCTCCGGTAGGTCGTGCGGTCTATATTGTCGATGCAGAGAAGGGAACTTTGATTCATTCATTTGGTGGCTCTGCATCGGGTGCAACAGTACTTTCGGGTATTCAGGATAGCATTCCAAACTCAGTCGCCGTACTTGATAGTAATAATGATGGGTATACAGATAGGATTTATGCCTCCGATGTCGGTGCAAATGTCTGGCGCATTGATCTTCCAAGTGCAAGTAAGTCGAGTTGGAGTGCATTTAAATTTGCTTCTTTAGGTGGTACTGATAGTAATAATCGTCGTTTTTATGCAGAACCTGTTGTAGCACAAACGATGTTTACTAATTTATCCGAAGTTAAGGTGGCAACAGAGAGTGGTACTACTACGACTAAAACTTATCAAAATGTTCCCTATGATGCGGTGGTGATTGGAAGTGGAACGCGACCCCACCCATCATCTACTGATATCAATGATATGTTTTTTACATTGCAAGATCGTAATGTGGTGACTAAGAGTTTTACTGGCGGTGATGTTCCCGAGGCGATCACAATCAATGATCTCTATGATGTGACTTCTACTGCACCTGCGTCTGAAGCCGACAACATAAGTTTCGGTAAAAAACTCGGCTGGTTCTATGATTTTAGTGGTCTAGGTGAAAAGAGTTTAACAGCTGCCTTGATTGTCCAAGGCAAAGTTTATTTCACTTCTTATTCTCCCCCTGCTGACTCGGTTGCCGATAACGTTTGTTTAGTGTCTGGTTCTGGCAAGTTATATCCGTTCGATTTGCACAAAGGAACGAGATCCTTTTCTCAATTATATTATGAACTGGGTGAACGTGTACCGGATACACCGCAGATTGTTATTCCTGCACCTGAATCCGGTAAAGATCCCTATATCTATATTATTGGAGTTGGTAAAGGTGAGAAAAATGAAAATGGGGATTATACAGGTACAATCAACGTTGCTTCTGGGTTAGGTGTTAATAAAATTTATTATCATATAAATGAATGAGTTATTAATTTATGAAGGTTCAACTTAAAGGTTTTACCCTGATAGAGGTGATGATCGCCGTCGTGATCATTGGTATTTTGGCATCGATTGCATACCCTTCTTATACGCAATACATTGCTCAGAGTGCAAGATCAGAAGGGTTAGCTGCTTTGATGCGTATAGCAAACTTGCAGGAACAGTATTATCTCGATAATAAAAAATATGCTACTGATTTAACAAAACTTGTAGGGGCAAACCCTTATATCACTGAGCATAAACATTACTCTGTATCATCAAGTGGTGAATCAAGCTTTACGATTAAGGCAGTTGCTCAAGGGGTTCAGGCTAGCCGTGATGCCTCGTGCTCTTCTTTAACAATATCAGATACTGGGGCAAAAGGTCCGAGTGCGGAGTGTTGGAAATGAAATTAATAAACCTCTTTATAACGGTGGCTTTCTTACCAAGCTTAGTTTGGGCTGACTCTGGAGCAACAGTCAGCGAACAAGACTTCAAATGCTACATTGCATCAAAGAAAAGTGCTGAGATTGCCTTCTATCATTGGAAGAGTAGTGAAATGAATGTGAGAATGGCTAGCCTTGTTGGTACTACTCGCCAATCAAATGATGGATCGAAATATTACATCTATAGTGTTGAGGAGTGTGTCGCATTAAACGCTGAATTTACTAATACTAAGGCGCAAGTTTTGGATAAGTTAACACCTAGATAAACATCTAACATGTATTTTTAAATATTAACAACGAACGATTTAAGGATAATATTATTTTAGGGTAGTGAACGGTAGATTTAGTCTACCATAGTTTATGTGCAGCTTTTCCCATCTGCGCCCTCTTTTATTAAACCTGAAGTGCTAATGTTGATGCTTTTAGAATTGTCACTTTGCCCATTTGAACAATAGATAATTGATGTTTCAACTGAGACTAAACCATCGGGTGTAAAATCAATTTTTTTATCGGCGGGCCCTGATAGGGAAATTACATCGTGTGTATTGAAACTATCGATCACTTTCAATACATTCTTGGCACCCCCATTGTCAATATATACACTGAACCCCTTATTCCAGTCTGTGCCGCATGGTGATGCCGCGTATGGGCAGACTGTTACTGTTGCGCCATAGTTGACAGCTTGGTTTCTTGCAAAAGCAAACACATCACTAATTTTTCGTATTTCATTAGCGCTGCGTGTCCCTTCGTATAGCGACGTAAGTGATGGAACCCCTATGGCTAGTAGGATTGCTGCTACGGCAATTGTGACCATCAGTTCGACTAAGGTAAATCCTCTTGAAATAATTAACATGTAGCTATCCTCGTTAAAACTTAGCTAAGTATATGCGAGGAGACTCTAATGGTCAGTATCTATTCTATATTTTCAATATACCCAATAAATTGATTTTCTTGCTTTTATATAATTAAATTTAAATAGGGAGTATATATTTAAATTTAATCGCAATTGATATTTTTTGCGGTAGAAAGGCGAACTCTACCCGCCTGATTAACAACGATTGCACGGGAGTTTTTGCTATCAATTGTTCGTGGGCAATACTTGAAAGTACCATTACTTCCAGAAGCTAACCCATCAGGTTGAAATTTTATCGAACTTTTATTGTATGTTAAAAAATCTTTCGAATCGAATTCATCAATGACCTTAATAATTTTATCGTTAGCATCGAAGCTTTCGACTACACCTGTATCAATGAAAATTGTTAATCCCTTTTGCCAATCTTGAGTGCATTTTCCATTTACGAGTGGGCATACTGTGACCCTATAACCATAACTAACAGCTGTATTTCGCGCAAATTGAAGTGTCTGCTGGATAGTTTTAATATTAGTATCAGCTCTTATCTGATCGCTGAGCTCGGTCAAGGAAGGAGCTCCAACTGTTAACAAGATTGTTGAAATCGATATCGTAGTGATAAGTTCTATCAGGCTAAAGCCTTTTCGATGGAAGTTCATAACAGATCCTTGTTATTTTACGCTTGCATCCCGCGAGCGAGTTAGTGCTGGTTAGAATGTAAGTATAAAATCTGAGGCAATATTCATAGTACTTTTTTTAGACTTTTATGTGCTAAAAGCGATTTTATAGAAACTGTGTTTTATGAGTAAAGCACTACATTCACTTCAATATTGACGTAACCCCGTGTAAGCTAGTGTTATTCTGTTTGTTTATGTTATTGCAAGGGATGAGGAATTTTTAATGAAAAAAGTTGAAGCCATTATTAAGCCATTTAAGTTAGATGATGTGCGCGAATCACTTGCAGAAATTGGTATCACTGGGATGACGGTACTGGAGGTTAAGGGTTTTGGTCGTCAGAAAGGGCATACAGAGTTGTATCGTGGTGCCGAATATATGGTGGATTTTCTGCCAAAAGTAAAAATAGAGTTAGTGATCCAAGACGATCTGCTCGACCAAGCAATTGATGTCATTGTTGAAACGGCCCGCACAGGCAAAATTGGTGATGGTAAAATTTTTGTCACTGATGTTGAACGTGTTATCCGTATTCGAACGGGTGAAGAAAACGAAGAAGCGGTATAAACTGCTTACGAACGATTCTAAAGGGCCTAGTGGCCCTTTTTTGTTGCCTAAGCATGTGGAAAAACTAAATAGTACCGCTAGGTTTCTGAAATATCTTTAATGGAAAATAGCCTGTTTTACTCAACTAATGTAGTTATCTCTTATCTGTAACATGGTATAACTTAGCCTCGCAAATGAGTTTTATGAGGTTGTCATTTTGGCTACAAAAAGAATAGTGATCGTGGGTGGTGGTGCTGCTGGTTTAGCGCTTGCATCGAAGTTGGGCCGTAAATGGGGCGGTAGTGATGTCGTCGATGTGTGCTTAATTGATAAAAGTCCTATTCATATATGGAAGCCTAAATTACACGAAGTCGCTGTTGGTGTGATAGATCAATCTATTGAAGGTTTACTCTATCGCGATCATGGACTTAAAAACGGTTATCGCTATATTCGTGGTGAGATAGAGCAGTGTGAGCCGGATGCTAAATCGATTCAGTTAGCCGCAGTCTATAATGATGAAGGTGAGTTGCTCCTAGAGCAGCGACAAATCAATTACGATTTTTTAGTGCTTGCATTGGGTGGAGTTTCTAATAGTTTCAATACATTAGGTGCTGATGAGCATTGTATTTTCTTAGACAGTCTTGAAAATGCCAATTTATTTCATCATAAATTACTCGACGCTTTACTCCAATTAAATGAAACGCAAGAAAGAGTCAGCATTGGTATTGTCGGTGCGGGTGCGACAGGTGTTGAATTGGCAGCAGAGCTTCATCATGTCATTGAGTCTGTTAAAGAGTACGGTTATCTGAATATCGCGAAGCATCATCTTGATGTGCATTTGATTGAAGCGTCACCCAAAATCCTTCCTCAATTACCAGAGCGTGTAAGCGCTAGGGCTCAAGCTGTTCTTGATCAGATTGGTATACGTTTACATATCGGTGTTCAAGTTAAAGAAGTGACTCGTGATGGTTTCATTACCCAAGATGGTGATGTGATTAAAGCAGGCTTAAAAGTATGGGCTGCCGGTGTCAAAGGGCCAAAAGCATTTCAGCATTTTGCAAAACTGCCCATTACTCCGCGAAATCAGGTAGAAGTTGATGATTGTATGCGAGTGAAAGGTCATCAAGATATCTACGCCCTTGGTGATTGCGCTCTATTGATCCAAAGTTCTGGCCAGCCTGTTCCACCAAGGGCGCAAGCAGCAGCTCAGATGGCTGATACCTTGTTTGATAATATCGTTAATCGATTACAAGGTAAGCCTGAAAAGGCCTTTATTTATAAAGATTACGGCTCATTAGTGTCTTTAAGCCGCTTCTCTGCGGTAGGCAATTTAATGGGGAACCTACGTTCTGGCACTTTCTTTGTTGAAGGCCATATAGCAAGATTGATGTATATCTCTTTGTATCAGAGGCATTTAGCCAGCCTTTATGGTTGGTTTTCGGCAATTGTGTATCGAGTAGCACAAAAGTTATTGAAGTGGCAGCGTCCGAAGCTCAAATTACATTGATTTCTATGTGATTTAGGAGATAGAAAGAGAGCAAATATGCTCTCTTTTTTATTGTTTAGGAATTGCCGACGAGTCACGAATGATAGGTTCTGGTGTAAAGGTTCTAGAATATATGGCATCTTGCTCGCGACGTTTTGCTATTAATAATTCAGTAGCAACCTGAGCAATTTCTGCGTTTGGCTGATGTACTGTGGTAAGTTTAGGCCAGGTTTGACGTGAGAATGGGCTATCTTCGAAACCGACAATTGATAAATCAACGGGTATGTCTAAACCCGCTAAACGAGCCGCAAAAAGTGCACCAGCGGCAATTTCATCGTTACAAGCAACAATCGCCGTCGGGCGATTTTTTAGTTTGATGAGCTTGTTAGCACCATCAACACCGGACTCAAATGAGTACTTCCCTTCAATTATGTAGTTTTCATTCAGCTTTAGGTTATTTATTGTTAATGCCTGTTTAAAACCAAGTAATCGCTCTTTGGTGGATTCATGGTGTAAATCTCCGCTTAAAAAAGCGATATGCTTGTGGCCTAAATCAATCAGATGCTGGGTGATTTGAACTGCACCGAATTTATCGTTGACTAAAATAGTCAACCCATTCTGATCGTTGTCCTTTTCTCCCGCAATAATGCGCACATAGTTAGCATCAATTTCAGTGAGTGCTTTGAGTACTTTAGGATTTTCTGACAAGGGAGGTGTTAGTACTAATCCTGCGAGCCTAGAATATTTGACTAGTGCTGTAAGCTCATCACATATGGTCTCTGATTTGGCATTGCAAGGGTGGATGACAAGTTCATAGCCCTTGTCTTTACAGGCTGACAAAATCCCATTTTGCATATCAATAATATAGTAAGCGTTTGGATTATCGTAAATAAAACCAATAGCATAGGATTTAGTTCCTGCTAGATTTCTTGCTGCTAAATTAGGTTGGTAGTTAAGTGCTTTTATCGCCTCGTTCACTTTGTCAACGGTGGCCTGCTTCACTGAAGGTTCGTTATTGGTTACACGGGATACTGTCTTGATAGACACTCCAGCATATTTAGCTACGTCGTTGATAGTGACTTTCATTGATGTAAAAACTCTTTGTCTAAGGTCGCGAGGGGTTAACTGTTCTATGAACGTAAATTCTTTACCTGCAATTTACAAGCTTACATTTTTTATCAGTTTTTTCTGACTTATACATCTTATAGTGCGAGCTTTTGATGTGCTTAGCAATCCTGAATTGTTACAAATTGGCGTTAATTTATCATTGTTATAATTATGCTGAGAGTTGTAAATTTACGTCATAATATTAAAGCTCATGTTTTATAATGGTTTTTAATAAAACTACTGATTCAAAATTCTGCTTTATGACATTTTTTTGCTTCCATCGTTATTTTGTTGTGGCAAGGCTGTTAATTATTGTGTAATGTTTGCACTAGACATGACAGCGTTGTCATTCCTCGGGGAATGGTTATGAATACTAAAACGATAATAAAGTTATGGAAGGGAAACGAGATGCGACCATCAACCTTTAAGAAAACTGTACTAGCTACAAATATTGCTATCCTACTCGGCAGTGCTGTATCCATTAGCGCTGTTGCTGCAGACGCCGTGGCAACCACCGCAGCACCTGAAAATATTGAAAAAATTGAAGTTCGCGGTATGAGAGCATCAATGAAGGCATCAGTTAACGACAAACGTTTTTCTGATGCTGTAGTGGATGCGGTCACAGCAGAAGATATTGGTAAATTTCCAGATGGAGATGTGGGTGAGTCTTTAGGACGCATTCCTGGTGTTGCGGTTAATCGTCAATTTGGTCAAGGCCAACAAGTATCAATTCGTGGTGCTTCAAGCCAGTTAACCAGTACTCTATTAAATGGTCATTCTGTGGCTTCAACGGGTTGGTTTGATCAACAAGCTATTGACCGTAGCTTCAATTACAGTCTATTACCACCAGAAATGGTGGGCGGTATTCAAGTTTTCAAATCATCTCAGGCAGATATTGCCGAAGGTGGTATTGGTGGTACTGTAATTGTTAAAACCCGTAAACCATTAGATTTAGATGCAAATTCTGTATTTTTAAGTACAAAGGGGGATTACGGCACTGTATCTGAAGAGATTGATCCACAAACCTCAGGACTTTATAGCTGGAAAACGGAAGATGAAAAGTTCGGTTTCTTAGTCGCAGGTTCTTTAGATAAAACTCAATATCAACGTAATGGTATCGAATCTTTACTAGGTTGGGGAGAGATAGTTCCGACCACATTCCAGCAAGACCGAGAGCGTACCGCTGTTAATGCTGCATTCCAATACAGACCAACTGATAATCTTGAGTTTGGTTTGAATTTGATGAGCCTTCAACTTGATGCAAACAATGCTAATACTTCAATTTTCTTATTTCCTACTCAGCAGGGTGAAAATACTTGCCTTAAGAAAAATGCTGCAGGCGTATGTACATTAGTTGAGCACACAGGTAAAGGTGGATTTGCTTGGGCTCAAACTTGGGCACGTAAAGCGAGTATGTCTTCTGACACAATTGATTTGGATTTTGCATATCAGGCAGATGCTTATAAGTTAGAAGGTCGTATTGGTAAGACCAAAGCTGAAGGTGGTACCGATTTAACTTCAAACTATGGTCAGTCTATTGGTAAACCTGAAGATTTCGCGGGTATCTATGATGCTACTGGCGATGTCATTGATATTAACATTGCAAACAACGCATTTGATGCTTCTGATTTTAATGGAAAATTAGAAACAGCGGGTTGGGCTCTAAAAAAACAACCTAATACGGATGAAGAGTCCTTTGCGACATTTGACATTACTATTCCTGTTGAGCTAGGTGCTATTACGTCATTTAAATCAGGCATTAGTTATGCCGATCATGATGTTACTCAAACTACCGAGGCTGCTCAATCCTCTAATATAGTAGCAAAAGATGCATCAGCTTATTATTCTGGTACTATGTCATCTGGCGCAGGCTTCACCTTACCTAAGCCCATTTTTGATAACATGATTAATGATGCCTATGCTGCTATCGATGGTTTTACTCTCGATAAATCAGGATATGGCACACTGCAAGAAAAGAATTTAGCGCTCTATACTATGGCTACATTCGCTGGTGAAGGCGTTCGTGGTAACTTCGGTTTAAGATATGTGTCTACTGATGTTGAATCTGATTATTATGCGTTCAGCAAAACAGGTACATATGCTGATGGTTTAAGTACTGATAAAGCCAGCTATAACGATGTTTTACCAAGTGTAAATATTGCATTTGACCTTGCAAGTGATTTAATTTTAAGAGCCTCAGCAGCTCAAGTTATTTCACGTCCAAATTATGCCGATTTATTCGCAACCTCTAAGTTACCTGGCTTCAACGATGGTACTCCTGGTAACGAGAAGAAAGTCACCGGTAGCGTAAATTTACAACCTTTCAAAGCTTCACAAGCAGATGTAAGTTTAGAATGGTACTTCAGTGGAGAAGGTTTATTTGCAGCAACTTACTTTATCAAAGATGTAAGTTCATTTATCTCTACAAGAGAAAAACTGAATCAACAAATCGGAATTGAAGATCCCAACCTAATCACTGCAGGTGGTAGTACATGTGGTGCGGGTATTTACGATTGTTGGACTGTAAGTGAAAATTATAACGCTAATGGTGGCTCAATTGATGGTATCGAACTTCAGTTACAAGATTCATTCGATAGTGGTTTAGGTTACTCAGTTAACTACACCTTTGCAGACGCTTCATCACCAGCTGAAAACTATGCAGACCGTGTTGGAGTATTCTCTGACTCATCCAAACATACTGTAAACTTAGTTGGTTACTACGAAATGGATGATTTCTCAGCTCGGGTAGCTTATAACTGGCGTTCTGAATATATGATGCGTGAATTACCAGGGTTCTATGGTAACCGTGAACATCAAGCGTATGGCACCTTAGATTTAAGTGCTAGCTATAATCTAACAGATTATCTGTCGTTAACTTTTGAAGTGGTTAACTTGCTTGAAGAAGATAGCGTACAAAAAGGTGTATCTCCAGTGGATGCAGAGGGGGTTATTAGTGAATTTAAAGATAATTACCCTGTATGGAGTTTTGATGGTGAAGCCCGTTATAAACTCGGTGTTGCGTTGCGCTTCTAATTTAATTAGTTAGATTAATAAGAGCCTAGCAATTGCTAGGCTTTTTATTAAGCACTAAACTGCGTTAAATTAAAAGTAGTAATATTAAAGGGCTAATGGTTATCCAATATATGACTCAATGTGTTCATGCTTAATTGTAGGATCATGCTATGATTATAAGAAAAGTAGCGATAGTTGGTGGTGGGACATCAGGTTGGTTAGCTGCTAATCATTTAGGACTGGTTTTAAAGAACAATCCAGAACTCTCCATTACGCTCATCGAATCTCTAGATATCCCCATTATTGGTGTTGGTGAGGGGACTGTTCCCTCAATACGTAAATCATTATCAAGCTTTGGTATAAGTGAGTCAGACTTTATTAAATCTTGTGACGTCACTTTTAAACAGTCAATAAAGTTTGTAAATTGGCTCGATCGAGCAAAGCACGGAAACAATAATTTTTATCATCACCTTTTTGATATGCCGAGTCCATTGGGTGAGGATTTGACACCATATTGGTTAACTCATCCAAGAGAGCACTTTGCCGATTTAGTCTCGCCACAGCATGCCGTTTGTGAGGAAAATAAAGGACCTAAGTTTATAACAACTCCGGAGTATGGTGGCGTTATGGGTTATGCTTACCATCTTAATGCCGCAAAGTTTGCTAAGTTATTAGCTAAAAATGCCATTGAACGATTTAATGTTGAACATATTTATGCAACGGTAAATGATATTTCTTTAGAGAAAGATGGTTCTATTTGTTCATTGTTGACAGATAAAGGAGAGTTATTTTTTGATTTCTATATTGATTGCATTGGTTTTGAATCTATTTTGTTAGCAAAAAGATTTGATGTACCATTTATTGATCAATCACACCAACTCTTCATTAATACAGCATTAGTTGCTCAAGTGCCCACACAGGCTTTAGATCAAATTCCGCCATTTACGATTGCAACGGCTCATCAGGCAGGGGGGATTTGGGATATTGCCCTCACGCAAAGACGTGGAACTGGTTTTGTCTACTCGACTGATTATATGAGTAATGCTGAAGCTGAAGATACATTTGATCAGTACTTAGGTGGTCAACTTGCCGATCTTTCACATAGAAAAATTGCTATGAAAGTTGGTTATCGTCAGCAGTTTTGGGTAAAAAATTGTGTTGCATTAGGCTTAGCACAGGGATTTTTAGAACCGATTGAAGCGACATCTATTCTACTGACGGACTTTTCTGCACGCTTTCTTGCGGAGCGATTTCCTTCCGATAAAGATGATATTGATTATCTTGCTAAGCGCTTTAATGAAACAGTTTCTCAAGCGTGGGAGAGAGTCGTTGAATTTGCTAAGTTACATTATTGTTTATCCGACAGGTCAGACTCTGCTTTCTGGCGTGATAATCGCACCGGTGAAACTATTCCTGAAGGCTTAAAACAACGTCTTAAAATGTGGCAAGATTTTATTCCAATCGCAGAGGATTTCCCTTCAAAGTTTGAAGTGTTCAACAGAGAAAATTATTTATATGTGCTTTGCGGTATGAAGTATTCTACTCGACCAACTTATAGCAATGCAGAAGTTGATCAACGCGTTGTTCAACATCTGGCTAAGATGACGTTGTTAAAAAGTAAAATGATAAGTGAGTTGCCAGATCATAGAGAACTACTTGATAAAATCCGTCTCTACGGATTGCAATCTATATAGAATTGTACGAGTTATATAGAAAATATTAACAAGGAAAATAAAGATGACAACACATTATGTCCCTTTGAATGATTCTATTCATAGACACTTAAAAGTGAAAAATATTATTGACTATAAAGTTTTTGAAAAAATGCACATGTTGCCTCTTCAGGTTCAAGAGTTCATGTCAGCAGCGACGAGCTTTCCTATTATATTTACCAAAAATTCTCAAACAGGTGAATTCTTACCTGTAGCAGTTACATCTTTAAAAGAGAACTCGAACAAATTGATGATAAATGGTAGATGGATTGCTCGTTATTTACCTATTCAAGTTCAATTGTATCCTTTGGGTGCGAGTTATATTGATAATAAAATAATTATTGGAATTGATCTAAATAACTCGTCTGTGTGTGAAAACGGTGAAAATTCTTTGTTTACAGCTGATGGCGATAATACTGCTTATCTCAATACGCAGCTAGAGTTGGCCAGTCTTCAGGCTGACTATCAGGAAATGACAAAACATTTTATTAAGACTTTAATACAGCATGAGCTATTACAGCCTAGAACATTAACAGTAAATGCTCTGGACGGTACTAAGACCAATATTAATGGTATTTATACCGTTGATGAACAAAAAATTCATGAACTAGACGAAAGCGTTATGCTGGATTTTGCAAAATGTGGATTTTACTCTGTGATTTATGCACACCTTTGTTCTCTTAGTTTAATTGATTTAGTTATGGATAAATAACATTTAAAGAATGGTGTCATGCTGTATTGGTGGCATCAAATTATACGATTTATTTATGCTAGTTTTAAATTTAAGTAATGAATATGAATCACTTATAAATTTCTAACTCGCCAACATTACGCTACCCGTCAAAATGATCCAAATGGAGAAAAAGAGTTTTAATACTTTTACTGGGAGAAAGAGTGCTAATTTACGAGCGAGTAATCCTCCGATAATGGCGCCAGGGCCTGCGAATAAAACTAGCTCAAAGAGGGCATGGCTATTTGTTGGAAAAATATGGATAGGGCTTGCTGACCAAACTGTAATCGCAGAAACAACAACGCCAGTGGCGACCGCCATTTTGGCGCATAGTCCCCTTATCATGAGATAAATGACGACTAATTCACCGACGCCTACCGATAACCAAGCTGTGATAATACCGCCGAAATAGCCAATGAGAGCGAGCCAAAGAAAATCGACCGGCATTATAGAGCGAGTGATTTGTGTGCTACTTTTGCTACTGATAATGATGGCGATACCAAGCACTATCGAGAAAATGCTAAAGCTGGTGTGTAGCGAAGAGGGCGAATTGAGTTGTAGTAATTGGCTACTCCAGAAACCTAAGACAGAAAAGAAGGCTGCAAGTAATGATGCTTTTACAAAACCAGACCATGCATCATCTTCTCGGTGGTGCTTTTTATAATGCAGTGACCATGAAATCGCGCCTGCTGTCATGCCAAAGCATTGGATCATAAATGAAGTCGAGACACTTTGAGACTCACTAAAGTTGAGGCTCGAAAATACCGGAATAAAGATGACGCCACCGCCAGCTCCTGTCGAGTTTGCAAATATCGCTCCTGTGATTCCTAGAAAAACGAAGCGTCCATATTCTTGGATAAGATCAAATAGCGAATGAAAATGGCTCGCCTAAAATAACCAAGCTCCACAGAGTAGTAATATCAAACTGAGGTTTAGGTAATATCGATTTAAGCGCGGAGCAGGCTGGGTATTATTGGGCACAAGTGTGTTAATGGGATTCATCAATAGCTACCGTGATCTTTGTCATGTTATCGCTATGTTATCAATGAAAGACAGCGTTGTCACATAAGCTTGAATAAATAAATTAAACATTTTAAGTGTATGAAAAATTAGCATTAATTATGTATTCTCATAAAAAATAACAATAATTGTCAAAAAAATGTAGAAATCCTGTTCTTTCTTGTGTACTTTAATAATGACAACGCTGTCATCTGCTTGTGTGACGCGTTGTTTGTAAGGTCTGCATGAGAGGATGAGGTCTCCTTATCATGTGTTTGGCAGGAGTATTGCTGTCGGGCGGCGATACGTTTGTCTTTGATATTTTGATAGTCTCTCCCCAGAAACTAGCGTGGGCTGGGTACTGTAAGCAGTGCCCAGCCATTTTTTTAGGATGTTTTACGGTATTACTCAATTGCCTACCTCAGCACTTGAACGTTAGCGGCATAGATAAATAAAACTCACTGGTATAAACCAGATAATAAAAGAGGCTGCAATTTATGGCGATTCATTTAACGGCTGTGATGCGTGTCATTGCAATTGGCATGACGAGTGTCATTGCCCATATCACCGCACTCATCATGACAAGAAGAACGGTTGGCATACCCCTGTTTATAATGGCATTAGCGTTTTTTTCGGCATTTTCCTCTTTTGCTGTATTTGCTACCGACACAGCTATAAACCATTTAGCTTCAAATTCTGATGTGTCTAAATCGTCTGCACAGGTTTCAAAAAAAATCACCACCGCGATACAGCAGGAATGGTTACTAAAGTTACTTGATGAAGCACTGCGGCGCTCGGATTCGGGTTATCAAGCGCAAGAAATGTCGACTCAAATGAATCAAAAGCGCAAGGTCGAAGAAGCACTCGCTGGGACAGTCGACGTGTTTTGGAGCATGACCTCAAAGGAATTGGAAGAAACTGTGCTTCCCGTGCGCATTCCATTGTTTAAAGGGTTACTCGGTAATCGGCTGCTGATTATCCGTAAATCGGATGAGGCACGATTTGCTAATGTGAAAACCATGGCGGATTTTAGGCAGTTAAAGGCGGGGCAAAATCGTTATTGGCCCGATGCAACGATTTTAGAAGCCAATGGATTACCCGTCGTCACTAGCTATCAGTACACCAATTTATACCCCATGTTAGAAGGCGGGCGTTTCGATTATCTTGCCCTCGGCGCCCAGGAAATTGGCGAAGAACTCGCAAATCACCCCGATCCCGCACTTAAGGTCGATAGCCATATCCTGCTGCAATATCGTTCGCCAGCTTATTTCTTTGTTTCCCCTAAGCGCCCCGAACTTGCTGCGGCCATTTTAGCCGGGCTTGAAAGTATGGTAAGCGACGGCTCTTTTGATGAGATGTTTAATCGCGAGCTTAAAATTGAGCAACTGTATCGTGAGGCTAAGTTTGAACAACGGGTGATTATCCGTCTTGATACACCTGATTTAAGTCCATTAACACCAATAGAACGCACAGAATTATGGTTAGATCTTTTTAGTATGCAAGGTGCAAAATAATGAAAACATTAGCCTTAAAAGTACAGATTGGATTAGCGGCAGCAATTTTTATGATTGTTAGCGTTCTGTTCGGTGCATCTTACTGGTTGGCGAGCGATAAATTGGCCGCCAGTGAAACTGAGTTTGAAGAAAATACCGTCGCCAATTTACAAGTGACCATGGCGCAGCCCATCTTCACCTACGACTATGAGCAGATCCGTGCAGTGCTATCTGTGATGCTTAAATCTGCGCAGATTTATCATATTGTCGTGAGTGACCATCGCGGTAAAGTGTTAGCCGAGAGTCAACAGGCTCAAACAGTGGCCGATGAGTATCTAGTGAAACGTGAAATTCAATTTGCTGAGCAAGGTAACCCAACGGGCCAATTGGCTATTCAGTTTTCTATGTTGCCTATTCGCGCTCAGTTGTCAGATTTACTCTTAGGTTATTTCTTGCAGGCGTTGTTAATTCTCGGTGGCAGTTTATTTGTTATCTTCATTATTCTTAAACGTTTAGTGATTAATCCACTTGGGAATGTGGTCCGTGCTATGGAAGAAATTGCCAGCGGTGACGGCGATTTATGCCACAGATTACCCGTTGAGAGTCAGGATGAGATTGGTCAGCTTGCCAAGGCATTTAATGGTTTTGTTGAGCAAATTCACGGCACGATTTCCAGAGTGCACGAAACCTCAGGGCAATTACTGGGCGATGCCAAAGCGCTTGGTTCACTGTCGCAAACCAACAATGATCGTGTGCAAACCCAATTAAAAGAAACCGAGGCGGCAGTGACGGCTGTAACTCAGCTGAGCGCCAGTGCCAATGAAGTCGCCATTAATGCGAAACGCACCGCGGATGCGGCGAGTCAGGCCGATAAAGCGGTCGATGACAGCCAGCGGCAGTTCGATTCGGGATTAGACATTACTCGTAAACTGGCATCTGAATTAGCCCGCTCGGCACTGTCTGTTTCACAGTTACAGCAAGAAACGCAAAAGATTGATGAAGTCGTTGTAGTCATCAACAGTATTGCCGAACAAACCAACTTACTGGCGCTTAATGCTGCGATTGAAGCGGCGAGGGCGGGTGAACAAGGGCGCGGTTTTGCTGTGGTTGCCGACGAAGTGCGTACGCTGGCGAGCCGAACCCAACAGGCAACTGGTGAAATACAGAAAATGATCCAGCAGGTCCAGAGCCGAGTGGCCGAAACGGTCACTGTGATGCAAGCGAGCCAAGCCCTCTCAACTCAGGGCGTTAACCGCTCAGAAGAAATTAAGTTAGTGCTTACTAAAGTGACTGATTTAGTCTCAAATATCAGTAATATGAACATCGAAGTTTCCCATGCGGCACAGGAGCAAACCTGCGTCACCGAAGCGATTTCTCGCACGTTAAATGATCTTGCCAATGTCTCAGGTTCAGCCTCACTCGATAGCGAGCACTTAGCGCACTCGAGCGAGCGACTGTTTCACCAAGGGGAAAGACTGCGGACGTTAGTAACTTCCTTCAGATTATAGCCATTTCTGGAGCTAGATAAGGATAATCATGAATAAAACACTTTCAGCAAGCGCCATTTTACTGGCTTTAGGATTAGCGGCCTGTTCCGAGGCGCCTGTGACGCCTTCCGCAGCGTCAGCCGATAAGGCTGTAGCTCAAACACAGCAAGCTCAGGACGCATTAACTCAAGCGCAGTTACAACAACTCGGGGATTCGTTAGTCGTAACTTACCGTGTTGTGACCAATGTGCCAGACGATAAGTGCCTAAAAGATAAAGCCGATGGCCGCTGTTTTGTCGCTCAAATTGATTTCGTCCCTGGTATGGATTTAGCCAGCCAAGATTGGGAAATTTATTTAAGCCAAATGCGCCCTGTGCAATCGGTTGAAAGCGGTGAATTGACGATAACGCACGTTAAAGGCGATTTACATCGTATTACGCCAACGGCTGCTTTTAAGGGATTTGTTAAGGGCGAGAAAAAGCAACTGACATTCCGTGGTGAGCCGTGGCAATTGGCTGAAACCGACGCTATGCCAAACTATTACCTCGCAGCAAAAGGATTAGAGCCCGTCATTATCGCCAGCACTCAAGTGGGTAAAGATGCCGAAACGGGTTTAGAGACGCGTCCGTATGTTGAAGGGTTTACGAATTTTAAAACCCAATATCAACGCACTGAAACGGATAAACTCGCGCCAGCCGATGCCGCGCAATTATTTAAAGCCAATCGAAGCGTGAGTGACGATGCCGCCTTGGCTGTGGATACCATTATCCCAACGCCACAAAAGGTGAAGATCCATTCAACCGATACACCAGTATCCCTTGCTGGTGGTATTAAGCTCGAATATCAGCATGATAACCCAGAGCAAAAGCGTCAAGTTGCGGCGGCGGTGGTACGTTTAGCTCGCCTAGGTGTGGCTGAATCTGCTAGTGGCATTACGGTGAAATTTGCCAGCCAAAAAGGGGATGAGGGCAGTTATCGCTTAGATATTCAGCCAACTGAAATTGTGATTGCTGCCAATGATGCGGCGGGCTTCTCTTACGGTTTGTCATCATTAGCAAGCCTTGTGGATGTGAATTCGCTGAAAGTGAATGCGATGACCATTGAAGACAGCCCACGTTATCTGTTTCGTGGTATGCACATTGATGTGGCACGTAATTTCCACAGCAAACAATTGTTGCTGGATTTGCTCGACCAAATGGCGGCTTATAAGCTCAATAAACTGCATTTACACATGGCTGACGATGAAGGTTGGCGACTCGAAATCGACGGGCTACCTGAGCTGACCGACATCGGTAGTAAACGTTGTCATGATTTAGATGAAAATTCCTGCTTATTACCGCAGTTAGGCAGTGGACCGTTTGGCGATACTAGTGTCAATGGCTATTACACTAAACAAGACTATATTGACATAGTGAAATATGCTGAGGCGCGTCAAATTCAAGTGATCCCATCGATGGATATGCCGGGTCATAGCCGCGCCGCGATTAAAGCGATGGATGCGCGTTTTCGTCGATTACAGGCTGAAGACGTAGAGCTTAAAAACACGGGCAAAGTGCAAGTTGTCCCTGTCCAGGAAACGGCAAATCAAGCTAGCACAGCGGTAAAAGTGTTAGATGCGGGCGCTCGTCAATTGCAAGCTGAAGGGAAAACCACTGCAGCTGAGCAATATTTGTTATCCGATGCAAACGACAAAACGGTTTATTCTTCAGTGCAATATTACGACGACAACACGCTTAACGTCTGCATGGAATCGACTTATCACTTTGTCGATAAAGTGATTGATGAAATTGCCAAGTTACACCAAGCCGCGGGTCAACCATTGACGCGTTACCACATTGGTGCCGATGAAACGGCGGGAGCTTGGAAACAATCTCCGCAGTGTTTAGCATTTGTCGCCAATAACGATAAAGGCGTTAAGTCGATAGATGACTTAGGCGCTTATTTTATTGAACGAATTTCGACTATGTTAGCGGCAAAAGGCATTGAAGCAGCAGGATGGAGCGATGGTATGAGCCATGTTCGTCCTGAGAATATGCCCGCTAAGGTGCAGTCTAATATTTGGGATGTGATTGCCCACAAAGGTCATTCGCGCGCCAATCAGCAGGCGAATCTCGGCTGGGAAATCATACTTTCTAATCCTGAGGTATTGTACTTTGACTTCCCCTATGAGGCCGATCCTAAAGAGCATGGTTATTACTGGGCGAGCCGCGCGACCAATAGCCATAAAGTCTTTAGCTTTATGCCTGATAATTTAGCCGCTAACGCCGAGCAATGGACCGATATTGAAAATCAGCCATTCGAAGCGGATGACAGAATAAAACTTGATGAGGCGGGTAACAAAGTCTCGGGTCCAAGGGAGAAAGGTAAACCCTTTACTGGCTTGCAAGGGCAGGTTTGGAGTGAGTCGATTCGCAGTGACGATACGATTGAATACATGGTGTTTCCGCGTTTGTTGATGCTGGCTGAGCGTGCTTGGCATCAAGCTGCGTGGGAAGTGCCTTATCAGTATCAAGGCGCTGTGTATAACCAAAGCTCTGGGGCTTTTACCTTAGCCATGCGTGATGCACAGGCAAAGGAGTGGCAACAACTTGCGAATACCTTGGGCCACAAAGAGTTTATCAAGCTAGATAAAGCGGGGATTGATTATCGCGTACCGACGGTCGGCGCCGAGATCCGTGACGGTAAACTGTTTGCTAATATTGCCTATCCCGGGCTCAAACTTGAATACCGAAGTCTAAATGGCCAATGGCAAGCTTATCAAGCGGGATTGGCGGTCACTGCACCGATTGAGATCCGCGCCATTGCGGCCGATGGTATTCGTAAAGGCCGAAGTTTAATCGTTAACTAAATCAATTTTTATATCTGGCTGTATTTTAAAGATAAAATACAGCCTTTTTGTTTTTCTGTGTCAGTGATTCCCTAAATTTGATTTTAGATCATAAATCACTTAAAAAAGTAAATGACAACGCTGTCATTTTTGCTGTAACATTGAGTTAACTAAAGTTGAGCGCTGTATTAACGGCAAATAATAAGCAACGGTAGCGCTGCATTGATAGGTGAAGAGGGGTGTCATGGGGTTAGTCCAGACAAAAGATCAACCACTGTTTATAGGTGTAGATGGAGGCGGTAGTAAATGCCGAGCCACCATCTACTGCGCAGACGGTACCGTTTTAGGGACAGGTGTTGCTGGACGCGCAAATCCACTGCATGGTCTCACACAAACATTTGAATCCATTGAAGCATCGACTCGCCTGGCGTTGCTGGATGCGGGCATGAACGAGAGCGATAGTCACTTGCTTGTGGCGGGTCTTGGTCTTGCTGGCGTAAATGTCCCTAGGTTATATCAAGATGTTATCAACTGGCAGCATCCTTTTGCAGCCATGTATGTCACTACCGATTTGCATACGGCTTGTATTGGTGCCCACCGCGGGGCCGATGGCGCTGTGATCATCACGGGTACTGGCTCTTGCGGTTATGCCCATGTTGGTGATACCAGCTTGAGTATTGGTGGTTATGGTTTTGCCTTGGGCGATAAGGGCAGCGGTGCTTGGCTGGGACTAAAAGCCGCCGAACACGTGTTGTTAGCACTCGATGGCTTTGCCGTACCGACGCGATTAACTGACATGCTGTTGAGCTACTTTAACGTCACCGATGCGCTCGGCATTGTCGAAAATCTAGCCGGTAAATCATCAAGTTGCTACGCCGCATTAGCCAGAAGTGTGCTCGATTGCGCCAATGAAGGTGACGCAGTCGCGACTGCCATAGTGCAAGAAGGCGCAGATTATATTAGCGACATGGCGCGTAAGCTATTTAGCCTAAATCCGGTGCGTTTTTCGATGATCGGTGGCCTTGCAGAGCCTTTACAAGCCTGGCTCGGTGCCGATGTGGTCGCCAAAATTTCAGAAACCTTAGCACCACCCGAACTTGGTGCTATGTATTTCGCCCAACAAGAATTTAATAAGTCGTTGTCAGTGCACATAGGCACTGAAGCCAAATCCTGTATTTGAACGTGAAGGTAAAAGACATGACAAACACTATTATGGAACAAGAAGCACGCACTGCACCGCAAAAAATTGCGGGTCAATTAGAAGCTAACGCTGACATCATGCAGCAGTTAGGTGAGAAACTGCGCGCCTTCGCCCCTCGTTTTGTGATGATAGTAGGTCGCGGCTCATCGGATCATGCGGGAGTGTTCGCTAAATACTTATTTGAGATTGAAGCGGGTGTACCGACCTTCGCCGCCGCACCTTCAGTGGCGAGTGTGTATGGTAAAACCTTGAAACTCGAAGGCGCGTTAGTCATTGTGATTTCACAATCTGGCCGGAGCCCTGACATTTTGGCGCAGGCGCGTATGGCAAAAAATGCCGGTGCTTTCTGTGTTGCCTTAGTGAATGATGAAAGTGCACCGATTAAAGATATCGTCGATGTCGTTGTGCCTTTACGTGCCGGCGAAGAAAAAGCCGTTGCCGCGACTAAGAGTTACCTCGCGACGTTGTCGGCGATTTTACAACTTGCCGCCGCTTGGACTCAAAGCGAATCGCTTGCTAGCGCCGTCGCTTCTTTACCCCAAGCGCTGCAAACGGCGGTGGACGCTGAGCCACAACTCACGCCAGAATCCGTTGCCGACGTGAAGAACTTAGTCGTACTCGGCCGTGGTTTAGGTTATGCGGTATCCAAGGAAATCGCGCTTAAGCTAAAAGAAGTGTGTTCAATCCATGCCGAAGCGTTCAGTAGTGCCGAGTTCCTCCACGGCCCTGTTACTTTAGTTGAGAAAAAACTCACTATCGTCGATGTGTGTATTGGCGATGAATCTTACGCTAGCCATATTGAACAAATTGAAAACGTGAGCCAACGCGGCGCCGATTTAGTGCATCTGAATCAAACCTCGACTGACATTCACCCACGTGTGGCGCCGTTAGCGTTATTACAACGTTTCTATATCGATGTGGCTGCGGTTGCGATTGCCCGCGGTATCGATCCTGATCAACCGGCGGGCCTTAAAAAAGTGACTCAAACGCTTTAAGCTGCCTAGCTTTAAGTGGCAAAAGTTTAAGAGGTTTAGGTGCTGCGGATTAGATTTAGCGGACTTTTAGCTGCACGATTAAGCAGCTGCACGATTAAACCTGTTCAGCTAAGCTCGTGCAGCTAAGCCCTCGCAGTGAACTTAATTTAAGACTTAAGTTACTCGTGTTATTTATTGAAAGAGGTTTGCGATGAAAATCACCTTGATCGCCGAGCGTATTTTTGATGGTGAATATTTCCATCAAGATGTGCCTGTGACTGTTGAAGACGGGCACATTCTGGCGTTTGATACGGTTGTTGGCGCGAAGGAAATCCGCCAAGCCGGAACGCTGGTGCCGGGTTTTATCGATGTACAAGTGAACGGCGGCGGCGGGGCGTTATTCAATGCCAATCCGAGTGTTGATTGTATTGAGACTATCGGCCGTGCTCATGCGCGTTTTGGCACGACAGGATTTTTACCCACACTTATCACCGATGATGTCAGCGTGATGGCCAATGCGGCCGATGCCGTGGCTGAGGCTTTAGTCAAAGGTAGCGCTGGCGTTTTAGGGGTGCATTTTGAAGGGCCACATTTATCTGTACCTAAAAAAGGTGTGCATCCACAGGGCTTTATTCGCGAAATCACCGATGCTGAACTCGCCGTATTTTGTCGTCAAGATCTGGGGATTAAAGTGGTCACGCTTGCGCCTGAGAATGTGTCGCCAGAGGTGATCCGTACGCTCGTTGCTTCGGGCGTTAAGGTGTGTTTGGGTCATTCTAATGCCGACTACGATACTGTGGTTGCGGCATTAGCGGCAGGCGCTACGGGCTTTACTCATCTTTATAATGCTATGTCTCCTCTGGGCTCCCGTGAGCCTGGCATGGTTGGCGCGGCGATTGAGAGTGAAACCGCTTGGTGTGGTTTGATTGTCGATGGTCACCATGTGCATCCAGCGGCGGCAAAGGTCGCACTACGGGCAAAACCGAGGGGCAAAATGATGTTAGTCACCGATGCTATGCCGCCTGTGGGTATGGACGGTGAGACTAGCTTCGAGCTCTTCGGTACGCAAGTGCTGAGAGTCGGCGACAGATTAAATGCCGTGACCGGTGAGCTGGCGGGTTGTGTGCTCGATATGGTGACTGCGGTCAATAATACGGTGAACTTGTTAGGTTTACCTTTGGCGGAAGCCTTGAGAATGGCGGCGTTATATCCCGCACAGTTCCTCGGGATTGAGCATAAAGCTGGCCGTTTAGCACTGGGACATAGGGCTGATTTTGTTTTGCTCGATGCGCAGAACAAAGTGCAGGCAAACTACATTGCGGGACGGGCCGTCTATTCAGGACAGAGGATAGGGGCACACCCTTAAATCGCTTTCTCAGTTTAGGTGATGTGTAACAATTGGCCCTTGTCGTATTTTGGTGACAGGGGCTAAGTTTTTTTATTGTACAGCACTCATTTTAAACAGTATTAGTTTTGTACAGTATTAGTTTTGCTCAACTTTTATAAAAGCTTTTAATAACAATAATAAAGGATGATGGCATGGGGACTACACAGACAAACGCAATTATGCCAGCAAAGGTGAATAAACCTAGGTTGATGTCTCTGGATGCACTGCGCGGCTTCGATATGTTTTGGATTTTGGGCGGTGAGGCCCTGTTTGGGGGCTTGCTTATTTTAACGGGCTGGGCAGGTTGGCAATGGGGCGATGAACAAATGCACCATAGCCAATGGCATGGTTTTCACTTCTACGATTTGATTTTTCCGCTGTTTATTTTCCTCTCTGGTGTGGCCTTAGGTTTATCTCCCAAACGTTTAGATAAATTACCGATGAAGGATCGATTACCTGTGTATCGGCATGGGATTAAACGACTCTTTTTATTGCTGCTACTGGGCATTTTATATAATCACGGTTGGGGTACGGGCGCGCCTGCCGATCCTGAAAAAATTCGCTATGCCAGTGTGTTAGGTCGAATCGCCTTTGCATGGTTCTTTGCCGCATTACTGGTGTGGCATACGAGCTTACGAACGCAAGTTATTGTCGCCTTGGGCATTTTACTCGGTTATGGCGCAATGCAACTTTGGTTGCCTTTCCCCGGTGGACAGGCGGGCGTGCTTTCGCCAACGGAATCCATCAATGCCTATGTCGATTCGATGTTATTACCCGGCATAAGCTATCAGGGACGTACACCCGATCCTGAAGGTTTACTGTCGACCATCCCCGCCATAGTCAATGCGTTAGCGGGTGTGTTTGTCGGCCACTTTATTGTTAAATCCCATCCTAAAGGTGAGTGGGTCAAAGTGGGATTACTCGCCGTAGCAGGTGGTGCTTGCTTAGCCTTAGGTTGGCTGTTGGATCTTATTATTTCGGTCAATAAAGATCTGTGGACCAGTTCATTTGTGCTGGTGACGTCGGGCTGGAGCATGCTCCTGCTGGCGGTATTCTATGCACTAGTCGATGTGCTTAAGTGGCAAAAAGCCGCATTTTTCTTCGTGGTGATAGGCACCAACGCCATCATTATTTACCTAGCCTCGAGTTTAGTGGATTGGAAATATATCGCCCAAAGCGTGTTTGGCGGCTTAGTGATGGCCTTGCCTGAAAATGCTCAAGCGTTAGCTGCGGTTATCAGCTTACTTGCGGTGCAGTGGCTGGTTTTATATTGGATGTATCGCCGCAATATTTTTGTCAGAATTTAGTCAGTTAGCTTAATCGCTTGAGATAAGCCGCACGCACTCAGTGTCTGCGGCTTTTTTTACATTATTTTCTGGATGTGAGTCATCACTTACTTATACCAATCGTATTAAATATCTGTTCATTCAGCGGGAGTTCAACGCGCTTTAGACAAGGCGAAGGCTTGAAAGCATAGTGGTGCTCTGTCGAAAACCTTAAACGCAGTATAAAGCGCGTTGCCATGTAGTGAACATCAGCCGCCCTTCGGGAGCCACACAGGCATCCCACTCCGGTGTTGCATTGACTTAAAAGGGAATAACCATTTCTGCGTCAATGCGCCTTGGATTGAGATGCCTGTGAGGCTCTGAACTGATTAGATATTTATGTGATTGGTATTACTACTAGTTGTCTGCTAATTAATGATTACGAGGGAATATTCGCGAGAATTTATTAAATGACAGCGTTGTCTTTTTGTGTTATTTGTTTTAACATCACTGAAACAATGGTGCGTTTGGATGATAACATTAGCCATTGCGGACGAGTCGCGATACGGATATTCGGGAACTTAGGCATTAATTTAAACCCCGTTATCACCTAAATAATTAATTACTATAAGAAGCAGGTTTATGGAAATGACACTCGATAAAAGCCAGCAGAAAAGCAGCTTTCTCCCCATGGCCATAGTGGCCGCTCTCTTTTTCATCCTCGGATTCGCCACTTGGTTGAATGGTTCTTTGATGCCTTATTTGAAACAAATATTGCAACTCAATCCCTTTCAAGCGTCGTTGATCCTGTTTTCTTTTTACATTGCCGTGACCTTTACTGCCTTGCCATCCGCTTGGCTTATTCGCAAAGTCGGCTATAAGAATGGTATGGCGATAGGCATGGGCGTGATGATGTTGGCGGGCTTACTGTTTATCCCTGCTGCGGAAACACAAATATTTGCCCTATTCCTTTTCGCCCAATTAGTGATGGGCGCAGGCCAAACCCTATTACAAACTGCGGTTAACCCTTATGTGGTGCGTTTGGGGCCTGAAGAATCTGCGGCCGCCCGTGTCAGTGTGATGGGTATTTTGAATAAAGGTGCGGGTGTGATTGCGCCTTTGGTGTTTTCGGCGTTGATTTTAGACAGCTTTAAAGACCGTATTGGTACTGAGCTAACTCAAGTACAAATTGAAGAAATGGCTGACGGTTTAGTATTCCCCTATTTAGGCATGGCCATTTTTATTGGTATTTTAGCGCTCGCGGTAAAAAAATCACCTTTGCCAGAGTTGTTGAATGAAGATGAAGCTGCTGAAAATACTGATAAAGGGCAACTTAAAGCGGCATTATCTCACCCTAACTTAGCGTTTGGCGTGTTAGCGCTGTTTGTTTATGTTGCTGTAGAGGTTATTGCTGGCGATACCATTGGTACATTTGCTTTGTCTTTAGGCATAGAGTCATACGGTGTTATGACTTCCTATACTATGGTGTGTATGGTGTTGGGTTATTCTTTAGGTATCCTGTTAATTCCTCGTTTTATTTCACAGCCTAAGGCTTTGATGGTGTCGGCTATTCTGGGTTTGTTACTGACATGCGGTATTTTGTTTGGCGACAATAATTCCTACGCTATTGCTAATGTTTTGTTAGTGCCTTTTGGCGGTGTGGCGCTGCCCGATACTTTGTTGATGATTGCTTTTCTTGGTTTAGCTAATGCGATTGTTTGGCCTGCGGTGTGGCCGCTAGCTTTGTCTGGTATGGGTAAATTGACCAGTACAGGTTCTGCGCTTCTCATCATGGGGATTGCAGGTGGCGCCTTTGGTCCAGTGTCTTGGGGCTTAATGAGTTCGGCGACAGATATGGGCATGCAGGGTGGTTATATTGTGATGTTGCCATGCTACTTGTTCATCCTTTTCTACGCGGTGAAAGGCCATAAAATGCGTAGTTGGTAGTCAAGTCTGTTTGAACAGCTAAAAAGAAGCCCTCGATGATGAGGGCTTTTTTGTGTCTTAGTTAATCTAACTTAAGGCGAAATTAAAATGCGTAACTTACGCTCGCAAGTACGGTATCTGAGTTTTTAAATGCACCGTCAGAGATTTTTTGGTCACCGCTGAGATCTGTGCCTAACCAAGCGAGAGAAAGCCCAAAGCCTGCCAATTCGGTCGATACGCCAACAGAGTAATCTGAGTAGCTATCAAAACCTTCACCATCATCTAAGGCATCACCCACGTTATAGCCGTAGTGCAGATTGATACTCCAGTTTTCAACAAATTCGTAGGAGTAGTTTAGTTCTCCATAGTGATAGTCTAAATCAGTACCACCGTAATCATTGGTAAACCAATAGGCTAGGCGAAAGCCCTTAAATTCCATACCCGTAATCACTTCGAAATAACCTATATCACTCTCGCCTGAGTAGTTATAACGGTTAAGGGTGATGTCGTAGGTCAGATCTTCGTTGATCTCACCACCATAGGCGACATAGAAATCGTATTCGATCGCTGGGCCGTTATAACCTGGCTCATCAAAATCCACGTTACTTGCCCAAGCGCCGACAGAGAAACCTGAGTCGAAGCTCCAATCAATACCGCCTTGCAGGGCAGGATCTCCAGCGGTTTGTGATACGCCGCGAAAACGATAGTCGTTAGTAAGACTAATTTCCCCAGTCACTTCGGCGGCGACCATGCCGGAGAATAGGGTCGTGGTTAGCGCGAGTCCGACAAGCTGTACCAGCCGTTTTTTTTTCAGATTGTTATGCACGGTATTTCTCCCATTTTCTTTGTTGACTCGGACGTGTTACTGGCGACCATGGTTATTCAATCGCGCCAGTGCATCCGTTGGTTTGCCAAACAACAGCCTAGGAAAACCCGTTGCTGTGACCTCATGGCGAGTTATTGCTAAGATAACTTAGCTTTTTTGAGGCTAACATCAGCCTCGTTAATCTCACTTTTGTTCGAAAATGACGTAAACCTTGCGGCAGGGCTCCACGACTTCCCAAGTGCCTTGAAAACCCGCGGGTATGATAAATCTGTCACCCACAGTGAACGTCTGCGATTGACCTTGAAGATCGGTGATAACACTTATTCCTTCGAGGATTTCGCAGTACTCGTATTCAGTGTAGTTTATTTTCCAAGCGCCTGATTCACTTTGCCAAATTCCACTGTGAAATTGATCACAAGGGCTAGAATAATGATTCTCTAACCCTTGAGTTGGATTGCCAGTTAACAACTTTTCCGCCGGTAACTGATAGGTTTCGACGGGTGTTTGCGCCGTAGCAAAGCGAATAATGGCGTTGATGCTCACAGTCATTTGCGATTTCCTTGTTGAGCTGACATTCGGCTATTTCATCGTTGGCATCACAAACTCGGCTTGAGTCTGTTTACCCACCGGCCAGCGGGCAGTAATTGCCTTACGCTTAGTATAAAAACGCACGCCATCGGGGCCATGCATATGCAGCGGCCCAAACAGTGAACGCTTCCAACCGCCAAAACTGTGGAACGCCATTGGTACTGGGATCGGCACGTTCACCCCAACCATACCGACTTGCACGTGGTGACAGAAATGCCTTGCCGCTTCACCACTTTGGGTGAAAATCGCCGTGCCATTACCAAATTCGTGTCGGTTAATCAGCTCAAGCGCCGTTGGGTAATCTTTCACGCGCACAATCGCCAGCACTGGGCCAAAGATTTCTTCGCGGTAGATGCTCATTTCAGGCGTGACGTGGTCGAACAAACAGGCGCCGAGGAAATAACCCTGTGGATTTTCTTCAACACTCAGTTTACGGCCATCGACCAGCAGCGCTGCGCCTTCTTGAACACCGGCTTCAACATATTGGGTGACCTTAGCAAGGTGCTGCTTTGAGATCAGCGGGCCCATTTCCATCTCTGTCACCAGGCCGTTGCCGACTTTTAAGGTTTGAATTTGCGGTAGCAGTTTTTCCACTAACGCGTCGCCCACATCGCCTACCGCGAGTACAACTGAAATTGCCATACAACGCTCACCAGCACTGCCGTAAGCGGCACCCATTAAGGCGCTAACGGCTTGATCTAAATCTGCATCTGGCATGAGTAACATATGGTTTTTCGCGCCGCCTAAGGCTTGCACGCGTTTGCCATGTTTAGAGGCTGTGCTGTAGATGTATTCGGCAATCGGCGTTGAGCCCACAAAGCTCACCGCTTGCACATCTTTATGGGTGAGTAAGGTATCGACGGCTTCTTTGTCGCCGTTAATCACGTTAAACACGCCATCGGGAAGACCTGCTTCTTTAAGCAGCTCGGCAATACGCATCACCGAGCTTGGGTCTTTTTCTGAAGGTTTCATAATAAAGGTGTTACCGCAGGCAATGGCGATTGGGAACATCCACATGGGAACCATCACGGGGAAGTTAAAGGGCGCTATGCCTGCGACAACACCTAAAGCTTGATTAACTGACCAAGAATCGACGCCGCCACCCACTTGCTGGGTGTGTTCACCTTTAAGCAAGTGCGGAATACCACAGGCAAATTCGACCACTTCGAGACCTCGGATCAACTCGCCCTTAGCATCGTCTATCACTTTGCCGTGCTCGCGGGTGATAAGCTGCGCCATTTCATCTAGGTTCTGCTCAACTAAGGCTTTGAATTTAAAAAGCACTCGAGCACGGTTGAGCGGCGTGACTTGCGACCAGGTTTCAAAGGCATTTTTTGCGATTGCGATGGCTTCGCCGACTTCGGTTTCGCTTGCCAGTGAGACTTGGCCACGTAGCTCACCCGTAGCGGGTTCAAAAATATCTTGGGTTCTTATACTGGCAGGGGTGTGCTGACCATTAACAAAATGAGTGATCTTGAGCATAGTTAACCTTTGAAGTTCCCCGCCGCAGCGGGGTGTTAAATGTGAGAGTGGAACGAACCGCTGGTGCTATTATCCAACAGCGTTAATGGCATCGCTTAGGCTATTAACCATTTGGTCAATCTCGCGTTTATCGACAATCAGTGGCGGTGACATGGCAATGATGTCGCCCGTGGCTCGTACTAAAGTGCCGTGGCGGAAGCAGTGTTCAAACACGCCGTAACCCCGTTTACCCGCGCCTTGAGCGTTAGGGGAGAATTGAATCCCCGCCACTAAGCCTGTGTTGCGGATATCAATCACATTCGGTAACCCTTTGAGGCTGTGTACTGCGTCTTCAAAGTAGCGTTCAAGCTCAAAACTGCGTTCGAATAATTGCTCATGCTCATAAATTGATAGGGTGGCAAGCGCCGCAGCCGCAGCCACTGGATGACCGGAATAGGTGTAGCCGTGGAAGAACTCAATCAGTTCATTGGGGCCTTGCATGCAAGTGTCGTGGATAAAATCTTGCACGAACACAGCGCCCATAGGGATGGCGCCGTTATTGATGGCTTTAGCCGTGGTGATTATATCTGGGATAACGCCCCAACGTTGACTCGCAAAAGCGGCGCCAACGCGGCCAAAAGCGGTAATGACTTCGTCAAAAATCAGTAGGATGCCGTGCTTTTTAGTGATTTCACGCAGACGTTTTAAGTAACCTTGTGGCGGCAATATCACCCCAGCAGAACCTGACATAGGTTCAACGATTACAGCGGCAATATTCTCGGCGCCATGTAGGGTCACTAGCTGTTCTAATACTTCGGCTTTTTCTGCGCCAAAGTGCGAGAGTCCACGGGTAAATGCCGCATTTTGGATATCTAAGGTATGAGGTAAGTGATCGACGCCTTGCAATAATTGCCCACTAAATGCTTTGCGGTTATTGCTTAACCCACCCACAGAGATGCCACCAAAGCCGACACCGTGGTAACCCATTTCTCGGCCGATAAAGCGAGTGCGTGAGGCTTGACCGTTGGCTCTGTGATAGCAAAGTGCCATCTTAAGCGCAGTATCGACGGACTCAGAACCTGAGTTAGTAAAGAAGACCTTGTTTAATCCCTCAGGACTGAGCTCGACTAAACGCTCGGCAAGTTCAAAGGCGATAGGATGACCCATTTGGAAGGAGGGCGCGTAGTCCATCTCTTTAATTTGTTTGCTGACTGCTTCGCTTATTTCCTTGCGACCATGGCCTGCGTTACAACACCATAAACCTGCGGTGGCATCTAACACTTTATTACCATCAATATCAGTGTAATACATGCCTTCGGCCTTGGCGAGTAACCGCGGACTGGCTTTGAATTGGCGGTTAGCGGTAAAAGGCATCCAGAAATGTTCAAGTGAGGGTACGCTTGAGGAATTGAGCGGCAAATCGGCCATAGTGTCTACCTTGTCCTGTATTTTCAGGTCTTGTTTTAGGGTGGCTAATATTTGCTATGCTATGTTAGAAATAATGAACATGGAAGAGCCGTGTGCAGTTATTTGTGGCAAAAAAGCTATTTTTGTAAAAAATATTGAATTTTATTGCTTAAACAGCGTAACCTGAAGCTCGGATTATGACTGTGATGATATTTAGCATTTGCGTTAAAGTCGTCATAGACCACTATTTTCTTGTCGATGAACGATAAACCACACCTATACGAATTATTAAGAGGTCATCATGAGCACACCGAAGAAACGCAGCGAATGGGAAAGTCTGGCTGCCAGCCTGTCTATTAATGGTAAGGCGTTTATCAATGGCGAATACCAAGATGCCGTTTCGGGTAACACCTTTGATTGTATTAGTCCTATCGATGGCCGCTTGTTGGTAAAAGTGGCGAGTTGCGATCTTGCAGATGCCAATCTTGCGGTTGCTAATGGCCGCAGCGTATTTGAGTCTGGTGTTTGGTCGCAGCAGTCTCCGGTAAAGCGCAAACAAGTGATGATACGTTTCGCCGAGTTACTGGAGGAAAATGCCAATGAACTCGCGCTGTTAGAAACCCTCGACATGGGTAAACCGATTCGTTTCTCCAAGGCTGTGGATGTAGTGGGGGCTGCCCGTGCGATTCGCTGGTCTGGTGAAGCGATTGATAAAATTTACGATGAACTCGCGCCAACCGCTCACAATGAAATAGGCATGATCACCCGTGAGCCTGTGGGGGTTGTGGCCGCGATAGTTCCGTGGAACTTCCCAATGCTGATGGCGTGTTGGAAGCTCGGGCCCGCGCTGGCCACGGGTAATAGTGTAGTGTTAAAACCCTCTGAAAAATCACCCTTAACGGCTATCCGCATGGCGCAACTCGCCATTGAAGCTGGGATCCCACAAGGCGTATTAAACGTGTTGCCAGGATTTGGTCATACCGTAGGTAAAGCCTTAGCATTGCATATGGATGTGGATACGTTGGTGTTCACAGGTTCCACCAAAATTGCTAAACAATTAATGATTTACGCTGGTGAGTCGAACATGAAACGCGTGTGGTTAGAGGCGGGAGGCAAGAGCCCCAATATCGTCTTTAATGACGCGCCAGATCTAAAAGCCGCCGCTGTTGCTGCGGCCGAAGCCATTGCCTTCAACCAAGGTGAAGTTTGCACTGCAGGTTCGCGTTTGCTGGTGGAATCTGGGGTGAAAGATGAGCTTATCGCGCTTATTGCTGAGGAGTTAGCCTCATGGCATCCGGGGCATCCACTCGATCCCGCCACTGTGAGCGGCGCCGTTGTCGATAAACAACAGTTAGACACAGTGCTCAGTTACATCAAAGCGGGTAAAGACGAAGGTGCAACCTTAGTCCACGGTGGCTGCCAAGTTATGGCCGACACGGGTGGTGTGTATGTGCAGCCAACGGTATTTTCTAACGTAAACAATCAGATGAAAATTGCCAGCGAAGAGATCTTCGGCCCTGTGTTATCTGTTATTGAATTTAATGGCATGGAAGAAGCGATATCAATCGCCAACGATACTATTTACGGTTTAGCCGCTGGTGTATGGACATCGGATATCAGCAAGGCCCATAAAACTGCTAAAGCTCTGCGCTCTGGCATGGTATGGATCAACCATTACGATGGCGGTGATATGACAGCGCCATTCGGTGGCTATAAACAATCAGGTAATGGCCGAGATAAATCTCTGCACTCCTTCGACAAATACACAGAATTGAAAGCGACTTGGATCGTGCTATAACCGCTCTTTTTTGTCTATATAAGAGAAGGAGCCGCTTTCGCTCAATACTAAAACCTCTTTTCATATTACATGGAAAGAGGTTTTTTATTTTTTGTAGCTCAAGGCGTCCCCATTTTTCTAAGCCATATTTCACTTGTAAAATCTGCATCTGTTACCGTAAATAAAATGTTACCGTCTTGATTCGTAATGTTGTTGCTCATTTATACCCGATAGAATATTGACTTTAAACACTCCCATTAATATCTCAATTTACTTCCATTCTTATCTGCTTCATAAATATCGTAAGTTATCGCTTATAAATTTGTGGCTTTCAAACATTACCATTAATGCACTTAGTCATAGTGTAGTGGCATAGTGTGAAAAGTGTTGTAAGTTATTTGTGATATTATAGGGTGCTTAGATCATTGAATAAGAAGACAAGTATGAACAACGTAGAAGAGTTTGGGGCAATCGTCAGTAAAGCTCTCGATAGTTACAAATCTGATTTTATGGAACTTGTTAGGGAATATGCGATTTCTTGTAAGAATCAAGGTGAGGCATATTGCGATTTTTTTGTCGACATTGCCTCTATGATGAATGGCGCATGGCTTTTAACCGCAGTATGTGAGTTTGAGGATGTTTCTGAATTTAAAGCCTTTAATTGGTATCAATTATTGAATGTTGATATAGACAATATGCCAGAAGATGATTTGTTCTCCCTACAAAATAAGCTATATGAAATCGGTTATATTTGGTTGGTGGAGCAATTGATTTCCTCTAAAAAAGAAATAAAAAGTATCGAAATTAGGTTGTTTCATAATGGCAGCAATGAATACCAATCTTTGGCATAATTAGCTTCTAACAGAGCTAAACGACATCAGTCACTGGGCTCATTGGATAGACTTTTTTGTGTGTGGTTATGCCATACCGTTGGTAGTATTTACCTCTAGGGCAAGTATGAAGAACTTTATTAGCAAAGATCTAGATATTGAAGAGTTTAAAAAAAGATTCGATAACACCAGAGAAAGTTTTATAAATTCTCTAAAAACAGCAAGTAAAGGTTATCGAAATGTAAGGTTCTTCGCTTGTGATGAAAGTGGAGTCCCCATTAAATGGGTATGGGATGATGAAACGTTCACACATAACTGGGAAGAGGGCACTCTTGAAGACGCTATTCAGTTTGCCCGTCACATGATAAATAGTGGAATGTATTTTGCGTTTATGGGTTGTTTGTCTGGTTCCAGTGATCTTGATATTTGGCTGACCACCTTTGAAAACCCCATAAAGAAACCTACATGGCCAAGTGGTAAAGAACCCAAATTTGAGATTATCCATGAAGTGTTAACTCGTTAGGGCTTTGTTTACCGATCTAAATTAGGAAACAAAGCCTCGTTATGACTGCATATTTTATCTCAAAGTAAGAGCATTCACCTGTAAATACGTGATTTTAGCGTGCAACTGCTGTAGCCTCGTGGAAATTTATTGTTTCTTATTTTGATCTTTTAGGATGCAGGTCTTGAGCTTTGCCATCTAAGGTTGTTCGTTATTTCCCTGTGATTTTTGCTGAGCCTATCACTCGTCAGCAAAGCGTTCACTCATTAGAGAGGGTGTCATGTGAATGCACTTCAAAACCCAATTAGGCAGTTCAATGTCGTCAAACTATTTGCACTGGCATTGCTAAGCTTTTTGGCCGGCTGCTCTTCAATGCAGACGGGTGAGAATGGAAACTGGGTGGGGTTCACGGAAGCTGGTCAGGCTTCATTTTATGGGGATAAACATCAAAATAAGCAGACGGCCAGTGGTGAACTTTACAAACATAAATTAAAGACAGCAGCACATAAAAAGTTACCCTTTGGCTCGAGTGTTAAGGTCACCAATGTCGATAATGGCAAAAGTGTGATTGTGAAAATCAATGATAGAGGGCCTTTCGTGCGTGGCCGCATTATTGATCTGTCTAAATCGGCGTTCAGTAGCATAGGCAAAACTTCCTCTGGTTTGATTGATGTGAAAATTGAAGTCATTAAATAGCGGCTATTTTGAAAACGGCTATCTTGAACACGGCCATATCGAAAAAATTGTTTTGAAAGCTGCATCTTAAAAATGAGCAGTTTGAAAGCACTATCTTCAAAACACGGCTTCGACGCAATCTAATGATTGAATGCACTAATGATTGAATGCACTAATGATTGAGCGCATAAAGTCGAGTCCACGCTTTTAAAGAAAAGACAAAGCAGACAATTTGTTAAGCTGATATTTGGGCTTTACGGCATTTGGTGAGAGACTAGCGGCAGATTTGGATAACAGTAAAAGGACCCGCTATGGAATACCCACTTGTTAGTACGCAGTGGCTCGAAGCACACCTCACCGATCCCCATTTAGTCTTGCTCGATGCCAGTATGGAAACCGTTATTGGTAAAGAACCCTTAGTTTACGATGAGCCTATTTGCATTCCGCGCTCACGTCGATTCGACTTGGAAAATGTGTTTTGCGATAAGACTTCAACCCAAATTCATGCCTTGCCGACGTTTGAGCAATTCAGCCAAGGGATAGCCCAACTTGGGATTGAGGTCGACAGTGTTATTGTTATCTATGATAACCAAGGCATTTATTCATCTCCACGGGCGTGGTGGACCTTTAAAGTCATGGGCTTTAATCGAGTCTATGTGCTTGATGGTGGCTTGCCTCAATGGATTGAAGAAGACCGCATTACCTCATCGCGTTATCAAGCCGAAGGCGTCGATTATGGCCCGACGGATATCGATACTTTGGCGGATGTGCTGCAATACCACCCCGAGCTTGTGATGGATGCCGAGGCCGTGTTATCACGAATTGAAGATGCCGGAACGGCGATTGTCGATGCCCGTGGTGCGCCACGCTTTTTAGGGCAAGTGAGTGAGCCGCGCCCAGGTGTGCGCTCAGGACATATTCCTTGCTCGGTTAATTTACCCTTCGCTCAAGTGCTCGATGGTAATAAAATCAAAACGGTCAGTGAGCTACAGTCTATTTATCAAGGGCTAGCAGCGGATAAATCCGCAAGGATATTCAGCTGTGGTTCTGGGATTACGGCGTGCATTTTGATCTTAGCTTCGGTCGCCGCGGGGCATAAAAATCCCATCCTCTATGACGGTTCATGGGCGGATTGGGGCAGCCGTAACGATCTGCCGATAGAGTGTTAATTGAGTATCACCATTGAAATTAGTGCTGTAGATTAATTAAGTTAGCGTGGTTTTTGTTGAACATCATGTGACTTCTACGTCGTTTGGCTAAATGCCAAGGAGAAACCTTTGATAGCGAGATTGATCGATAAGTTGGTATTTGGATTTATTTTAGTGATTGCCTTACAGTTACCACAACTGGCTGATCATTATCAGCAATTTTTATCAGGCCTTTATGAATCGACTCGATGGCAGGTAGAAGGTTACGAGGCAACGGCTAAGGAATATCATTACGTCGATGTTGATGCCATGATTGCCCGCCACCAGCAAAATGAGGAGCCAAGTGTGCGTGCCGACGCTGAGCAAAAGGTACAGACACTGGCGCTTTATAAAGCGTTAACACAGGGCGTGGCGATTTTTAATACGGGCAATTTGTTTGAGAAAACTGCCTATATGTTTAACCCTGTTCGCTTTGATTATCTTGAGAAAACCATCAGTAACTTTAAGCCAGGGATACCTTTAACTTCTAGTGGTATTGGCTTTGGCGTCTTGGTGGCTTTAGTCGTGCATTATCTTGGGTCTATCCCTTTTATCCTGTGGGCAAGGCGTAACAAGCGACTTAAAACAAGTCCTTAAATCTGTGATACAGCATGCCTGCCGCGAGCATAGGTGAGCGGAACGTCGGGCCGCCGGGGAAGGTGATGTGTTTGATTTTAGCAAACACATCGAAATGTCCCGCCTGTTGGCAAATAGCCTCGGCAAGCAGTTTTGCCGCCATGTGAGTGGCATTCACGCCATGTCCCGCATAGGCTTGGGCGTAAAAAATATTATTTGCATCGGGAAGGCGACCAATTTGTGGCATACGGTTAGCACCGATACCTATCATGCCGCCCCATTCATAATCGATACGTACCCCTTTTAATTGCGGGAAAACCTTCTCAAGATTCGGTCTCAGTGCCGCTTCAATGTCTTTCGGATCTTTACCCGAATAGGTACAAAGGCCGCCAAACAGCAAACGACGATCTGCCGATAAGTGAAAGTAATCTAAGGTAATTCGCATATCGGCGAAGGCCATATTCTGCGGGATAATGCTCGCGCATTGGGCCTCAGTTAAGGGCTCTGTCGCCAATAAATAACTGCCTGCAGGTAATACTTTCCCCCCTACAAAGCTATTAAGTTTGTGGCCGATATAGGCATTGCCCGCCAGCACTAAGTATTGGCATGTGACTTCGCCCTTAGCGGTAATGACCTTAGGTTTGGCGCCTTGAATGATTTTTTCAGCAGCGCTGTACTCAAACAACCTAGCGCCGAGATTGCGGGCGACGCGAGCTTCACCGAGGGCAAGATTAAGTGGGTGCAGATGACCGCTACCCATATCAACTAGCGCGCCTTGATAAAAATCTGAGCCTATGACTTCACCTAATTGCGACTTAGTTAACAGCTTGATTTCTTGCTGATAACCCATGGCTTTGAGTGCGCTAAATTCTTCTTCAAGCTCATCCATGTGACGAGGTTTTACCGCTAAGTCGCAATAACCCATTTGCAGATCACAGTCGATACTGTGTTCTTGTATGCGATTTCGCACAATTTCGACGGCTTCAAAGCCCATCTGTTGAATTGCTTGAACACCTTCAGTGCCTATTTCACTTTGAAATTGTGCAGGGTCATGGCCTATGCCGCGAATGAGTTCGCCGCCATTACGTCCCGATGCGCCCCAGCCAATTCGCCTCGCTTCTAACAGCACGACACTCATACCACGCTGCGCGAGTTCTATGGCGGTATTGATACCGCTAAAGCCGCCGCCCACTATGCAGACATCGGCATTGATATTGCCTTCGAGTTGTGGGTGAGCGTAAATTTCTTTAGCAGTATCAACATAATAAGAGTGTGGATACTGTTCACTGTGCACTGGAGGTTTGCTTGCCATTATGGCTCCCAAAAATTGTTTTTATTGTAAATTGGACTTGTCTCAGTATACTCATCACACTTTTAACATGACGCAAAAAAGTGTTCGTTTTATTTAACACGCTTTTTATGTAGAATACAATGAAAGCAGTAAAACACGCGCTTTTTGGGCGAAAATGCGTTCTGGATGGTGTTTATCCTGAACAACCTGTTCGTCATCTATCGGGATTGACCCGAGCCTTTAGGGGGATGTGAAATTTGGATATTGGAGCCAGCCTCAAAACTGTTCGAAAAATGAAAGGCTTATCTCAACGAGAATTAGCCAAACGTGCTGGTGTGACTAACAGTACGATTTCAATGATCGAGAAAAACAGTGTTAGCCCGTCAGTCAGCTCTTTAAAAAAAGTGCTGTCGGGTATCCCGATGTCTTTAGTGGACTTTTTCTCCATTGAAGCCTCAACGGATAGTGAGCAAAAGGTCGTCTATCGATCCAATGAATTACTGAATATCGGGACTGGACCACTTGAATTTAAACTGATTGGCCGTGATTACCCGAACCGCGCAATGTCAGTGATGAATGAGATTTACCCACCCGGTTCAGATACGGGTGAAGAGATGCTAAAGCACGAAGGTGAAGAGGCCGCTATGGTGATAGAAGGTAAATTCGAACTCACTGTTGGGGATGAAGTGTATATTTTGGAAGCGGGTGACAGTTATTATTTTAACAGTGAATTGCCCCATAGATTCCGCAATCCCTTCGATGAACCTTGTCGCCTAGTGAGTGCGACTACGCCTGCAAACTTCTAATTAAGTCATTAACTTACCCTATTATTCAACATATTAGGCCACTTATTCGCTAAAAGTGAGTGGCCTAATACTGTTATTCAACATTCCTGCGTATTTATACCAATCACATTAAATATCTAATCAGTTCAGAGCCTCACAGGCATTTCAATCCAAGGCGCATTGACGCAGAAATGGTCATTCCCTTTTAAGTCAATGCAACACGGGAGTGGGATGCCTGTGAGGCTCCCGAAGGGCGGCTGATGTTTACTACATGGCAACGCACTTTATACTGCGTTTAAGGCTTTCGACAGAGCACCACTATGCCTTAAGCCTTCGCCTTGTCTAAAGCGCGTTGAACTCCCGCTGAATGAACAGATATTTAATACGATTGGTATTACCTGCTTTCTAACCCTGTCATATTGGTTATGTATCCTCTTCTTTGTGTAAATAATATTGGTTCAAATTTGGTTCGAATACGGTTTAATTTACCCTGTAAAAAGTGAGCTTTATGCTGGTGTAACCGCTGGTTTATATACATGAATTAGCGTGAAATGGGAAAAATATACATTTAACTACATGTTATTTATGCTTATTAAGAATAAGTGGATTAAATAACCTTTAACAAGTGTTTAACCTCTTGCCTAGTGCTAAATTTCGGTGTACTGTGTGAAAAAATGAACATTTAAAGGCGAAGTGTTCGTTATGCTAGTAAAATCAATTCTAAAGGTGAGATATGTCAGCCGATTTACCCCTCATAGGTGTTATTGCATGCAATCAACAATTGGGATCACACCCCTTTAATATTGTTGGTGAAAAATACCTTTTAGGCGTAGTTAATGGCGCGAAAGGCTGGCCGTTAGTGATCCCATCTTTAGGTGGCGATTTACCGATAGACGCTATTTTAGAGCGTCTTGACGGTATTTTGTTTACTGGCTCTCCTTCTAATGTAGAACCCCATCTTTATGCAGGCCAGCCGAGTGAGCTTGGTACACACCATGATCCTAAACGTGACGCGACAACTTTGCCGCTGATCCACGCTGCTATTGCTGCTGGGGTACCTGTATTAGGTATTTGTCGCGGTTTTCAAGAAATGAATGTGGCTTTTGGTGGCAGTTTGCATCAGAAGCTCCATGAGGTGGGTGGCTTTATTGAACATCGAGAAGATAAAACCGCATCCTTAGATGTGCAGTATGGGGCTTCTCACAGTATTACTGTTGAGCCCGGGGGGCTTATTTACGAGGCCTGGGGCTGTAACTCTGCAGAGATTAACTCTGTACATACTCAAGGCGTGGAGCGCCTGGGTGTTGGGTTGCGGCCAGAAGCTTATGCTCCAGATGGGTTAGTGGAGGCTTTCTCCGTAATTGGTACTAAAGAATTTGCCCTCGGTGTGCAATGGCATCCAGAGTGGAAGGTGAGCGAGAATCCGTTTTACCTCTCCATTTTCAATGCCTTCGGTGATGCATGCCGACGTAGGGCTACAACTCGAGTGAAATAATAATGAATAAGCTAATCGCTTTTTTAAAAGAACGAAAAATCACAGAAGTCGAATGTGTTATCAGTGACATGACTGGCATCGCCCGCGGCAAGATTGCTCCAGTCGATAAGTTTCTCGATGAAAAAGGCATGCGTTTGCCCGAAAGTGTGTTGTTGCAAACTGTGACCGGTGATTTTGTCGACGAAGAGATTTACTACAGTTTGCTCGATGCCGCCGACATCGATTTTGTTTGTGTACCCGATGAAAATGCCGTCTTTATGTTGCCTTGGACCATCGAAGCCACGGCGCAAGTGATTCACGATTGCTACGACAGAATGGGTAATCCTATTGAGCTTTCACCACGTAACGTATTGAAAAAAGTCTTGTCTCTCTATGACGAACAGGGCTGGGAACCTGTTATCGCTCCCGAAATGGAGTTCTATTTGACTCGTCGTAGTGACGACCACGATTTACCTTTAAAGCCTCCAATTGGTCGTTCAGGTCGCCCCGAAGCGGGTCGCCAGTCATTCTCTATTGATGCAGCCAACGAATACGATCCTATGTTTGAAGACATGTACGATTGGTGTGAGCTTCAAGGTTTAGATATCGATACTTTAATCCATGAAGATGGTCCTGCACAGATGGAGATTAACTTCAGCCATGGCAACGCATTATCTTTAGCTGATCAAGTGTTTATCTTTAAACGCACTTTACGGGAAGCCGCGCTGAAGCACGATGTGTGCGCCACTTTTATGGCAAAACCCGTGACGGATGAACCTGGCAGTGCGATGCATATTCATCAAAGCGTGATCAATAAAGAGACTGGCAAGAATATTTTCACTAATGAAGATGGGACTAAGAGCAAGCTATTCTTGGGATATATTGCAGGCCTACAAAAATTCATTCCTGAGTTGCTGCCACTGATGGCACCAAATGCGAACTCGTTCCGTCGTTTCCTCCCCGGCACTTCGGCACCTGTAAACTTAGAATGGGGCGATGAAAACCGTACCTGTGGTTTACGCATTCCAGAATCTTCACCACAAAACCGTCGCATTGAGAACCGCATTCCTGGCGCCGATGCTAACTGTTATTTGGCGATTGCCGCGAGCTTGTTGTGTGGCTATATCGGCATGGTTGAGTCGCTAAAACCTTCGACTCCTGTGCAAGGTAAAGCCAATGAAAGCCGTAGCAATAATACCCATTGTTTACCGCTGACATTAGAGGAAGCATTAGCGGCGATGGAAGAAAGTGATGCCTGTAAGCAATATTTAGGCGAATCCTTCACCACTGGATTTGTGGCGGTAAAACAAGCTGAACTTGAAAACTTCCGCCGTGTAGTTAGCTCATGGGAACGTGAATTCCTATTACTCACTGTGTAATGTTTTGGATTGATTACACTGACCGTGTTGCCGCGTTAACCCAAGGAATAAGGGGTTAACGTTGGCCATAACGATACTGATGCGTGCACTGTTTTAGTGAGGTTGCACTTAACTGGTGCAACTCGCTTGTTAAATAATGTGATGGTTTTTAATGGCTTGTCCGTTAAAGTGAATATTCAATTCCATTGCTTGTCTGCAAGGGAAGTAAAATAGGTTTAACAATTTTAGGTTGTTCGCTTACTAGCGTTACTAACTAATTGTTAGTCATATTTAAAATGTGTTTATCTAAGTGTTTTTTTGCGATTGCTTAGGGACTTGAGGCATTTGCCTTAATGTTGCAAAATGTACAAGCAGTGTCATATCTAGTCTATTTTTTTGAGTGTTAATGCAATGCCGATGCCTCGAAAATTTGGCACGAAACCTGATACTTAACAAATTGCAGCAAGATATAAAGTAGGCATGGTTATCATGCCGTAGAGACTGCCGATGCGGTTTTTAAGGTGTAGCATTGGTCGAAAATAACAACAATATCCGGGCAGCCCGGTGACACAATGTCAGAATTTGCTTAAGCAGTTCTGCTACCCGAGAAAGGAGAAAGCATGAAGCTATTTAATAAGATGACCACATTAGCGCTGGTGACTGCGAGCGTATTTGCGAGCGCAGTGGCCCAAGCGGAAGAAGTGGTTCGCGTGTACAACTGGTCAGATTATATCGCGGAAGATACCTTAGAAAACTTCAAGAAAGAAACGAGCATTAGGGTAATTTACGATGTATTTGATAGTAATGAAGTGCTTGAGGCTAAATTACTGTCTGGTCGTAGTGGCTACGATATCGTTGTACCTTCTAACCACTTTCTCGCTAAGCAAATCAAAGCGGGTGCTTTCAAACCTTTAGACCGCGCTAAGTTACCTAATTTTAAAAATTTAAATCCAGCCCTGATGAAGTTGCTTGAAAAAGCCGATCCGGGTAACCAATATGCCGTGCCTTATTTATGGGGAACCAATGGCATTGGTTACAACATAGATAAAGTGAAAGCCGCTGTGGGGGAAGATGCGCCATTTAACTCAATGGAACTGATCTTCAATCCTAAATACGCTGAAAAAATTTCTAAGTGTGGCTTTGCTATGTTGGACTCTGCCGACGACATGGTGCCACAGGCGATGATTTATTTAGGCTTAGATCCTAACAGCACTAAGGCTGAAGATTATGAAAAAGCGGGTGAGTTACTGGAAAAAATTCGTCCTTATGTGACGTATTTCCATTCTTCACGTTATATTTCTGACTTAGCGAACGGTGACATCTGTGTCGCTTACGGTTTCTCCGGTGACGTATTCCAGGCGAAGGCCCGTGCTGAAGAAGCAAAAAATGGCAATAAGATTGGCTACTCCATTCCAAAAGAAGGTGCCAATCTGTGGTTCGATATGTTAGCTATCCCAGCTGATTCAACGAACGTTGATAATGCACTCACGCTGATTAACTATTTTCTACGTCCAGAAGTCATAGCGCCTATCTCTAACTATGTGGCCTATGCTAACCCGAACGATCCCGCTCAACCTCTGGTTGATGAGGCTATCCGTACCGATCCTGCGATCTATCCACCACAAGAAGTGTTAGACAAACTTTATATCGGTGAAATTCGTCCTTTGAAAATTCAGCGCGTATTAACTCGTGTTTGGACCAAAGTGAAGTCAGGACAATAGTCGATAGGGGGCAAGCCTAGCTTGCCCCCAGCTTGGCAAACTTCTATGTCCAATCCTATGCATAGTTAATCCACGTATAGGATTTGACACAGTTTGTTTAACCACTTTTCATTCATTAATCGTGTTGAACCTAGAGTTTGAGCGTATCTACGCCTCATTTTCGGGTGGAGAAGTACTATGGCAATCACCTCGAGCGTCACCAATAAACCGACAACAAAGACGCAAGAAAAAGTACTGCTCAAGATTGAGCGGGTAAGCAAATTATTCGATGACGTGCGGGCTGTCGACGATGTGTCATTAACTATCAATAAAGGCGAAATTTTTGCCTTACTTGGCGGGTCAGGCTCGGGTAAGTCAACACTATTACGTATGTTGGCGGGTTTTGAAAAGCCCACCTCTGGCCGTATTTTCCTTGATGGGGAAGATATCACCGATTTACCGCCATACGAACGTCCCATCAATATGATGTTTCAATCCTATGCTTTGTTTCCCCACATGACAGTGGCACAAAACATTGCATTTGGTTTGAAGCAAGACAAGTTGCCTAAAGCCGAAATTGAACAGCGTGTGCAAGATATGCTGAAACTCGTGCATATGGAGCAATACGGTAAGCGTAAACCGCATCAGTTATCCGGTGGTCAGCGCCAGCGTGTTGCACTGGCCCGTTCATTGGCGAAACGACCTAAATTATTACTGCTCGATGAGCCTATGGGCGCATTGGATAAAAAACTGCGTACCCAAATGCAGCTAGAAGTGGTTGAAATCCTTGAGCGTGTCGGCGTGACCTGCGTGATGGTGACCCACGATCAGGAAGAAGCCATGACAATGGCTGGTCGAATTTCGATCATGAGTGATGGCTGGATTGCTCAAACTGGCTCGCCAATGGATATTTACGAAAGCCCGAACAGTCGTATGATTGCCGAGTTTATCGGTACTGTGAATTTGTTTGGTGGCGCGATTGAAGTAGATGAAGTCGACCATCTGATCATTAAATCTAATGATTTGGCTCAACCTTTCTATGTCGGTTATGGCGTCACGACTAACGTTGAAGATAAGAATGTTTGGCTAGCAGTGCGTCCCGAAAAGACCATTATTAGCCGTGAACAGCCTGAAGGTCAGTACAACTGGGCAAAAGGAATCGTGCATGATATCGCTTATTTAGGCGGTATTTCAGTCTATTACATTCGTTTAGAGAATGGTCAAATCGTACAGTGCAGTATGACTAACCGTGAACGCCGCGCCGATCATGCCACATGGGATGACGAAGTGTTCATTAGTTGGGAGGACACCAGTGGCGTGGTGTTGAGATCATGAAGAAACCCATTAAATTAAAGTGGCTTAAGGGCCGCTTCTGGACCATAGGTATTCCCTACGCTTGGCTGCTGCTGTTTTTTGCCTTACCGTTTGCGATTGTCCTTAAACTGAGTTTTTCGACGGCGGCGATTGCTATCCCGCCCTATGAAGCAACATTCCAATATGCTGACGATGTATTAAATATCTTCCTGCATTTGGGTAACTATTTGATGTTGCTCGATGATTCGCTATATTACATGGCTTATCTCAGCTCATTGAAAATGGCGTTAATTTCGACCTTGGGCTGCTTGATTATTGGCTACCCAATGGCCTATGCCATTGCCCGTGCCCCTGCGCGGTTGCAAACCGTGCTGCTGCTGTTAGTTATGTTGCCTTCTTGGACCTCATTTTTAATCCGTGTTTACGCTTGGATGGGGATCTTAAGTAACACAGGGATCATCAACAATTCACTGATGTGGTTGGGGATTATTTCTGAGCCGTTACAGATCCTCAATACCAATATTGCCGTGTATATAGGTATTATCTATGCGTATTTACCCTTTATGATTCTGCCCTTGTACGCCACCTTAGTGAAACTTGATATGAGTTTGATTGAAGCTGCGTCTGACTTAGGTTCAAGCCGTTTGAATACCTTCTGGAAAATCACTTTCCCGCTGTCAAAAAGTGGTGTGATTGCTGGTTCTATGTTGGTGTTTATTCCTGCCGTGGGTGAGTTTGTGATCCCAGAGCTACTCGGTGGTCCCGATTCCTTGATGATAGGTCGAGTGTTATGGCAAGAGTTTTTCAATAACCGCGACTGGCCTGTGGCTTCGTCACTGGCGATTGTGATGCTGGGCTTATTGATTATTCCGATCACTTTATTCCATCGCTATCAGGCGCGTAGTTTGGAGAAAGACCTATGAAAAAATTAAGCTTTTCTTCAGTAATGCTCTGGTTTGGCTTGTTTTTCTTGTATGCACCTATGTTAGTGCTGGTGATTTATTCCTTTAACGACTCTAAATTAGTGACGGTATGGGGCGGATTTTCACCTAAATGGTATGGCGAGTTATTTCAAGACCAACAAATTTTAGATGCAGTATGGACCAGCCTGCGGATTGCGTTTTATAGCTCAACTATGGCGGTCATTATCGGTACTATGGCAGCCTTTGTGATGACACGCTTTAAGCGTTCATGGGCAAAACTGACCCTGTCGAACATGATTACTGCACCGCTGGTAATGCCTGAAGTGATCACTGGTCTGTCTTTGCTTTTACTGTTTGTGCACATGGCAGATTTGTTGGGCTGGCCCAGAGAGCGTGGCATGATGACAGTGTGGATTGCACACTCAACATTTTGTGCTGCCTATGTGGCTGTGGTGGTGTCTTCAAGATTGCGCGAGCTTGATATGTCAATCGAAGAGGCGGCAATGGACTTAGGGGCAACACCGCTCAAGACTTTCTTCTTGATCACTGTGCCTATGATTTCGCCGGCGCTGGTGGCGGGTTGGTTGTTGTCATTCAGTTTGTCCTTAGACGATTTAGTGATCGCAAGTTTTGCCTCAGGCCCTGGTGCAACGACCTTGCCTATGGTGGTGTTCTCTTCTGTACGTTTAGGCGTTTCTCCTAAGATCAATGCCTTAGCGACGCTGATCATACTGTGTGTTTCACTCATCGCTTTCCTTTCTTGGTATATGGCAAGACGGGCAGAGAAACGCGACCGTACACCAATGAACTAGTTAGCTTAATTTTGGGATGGCTTTGGTATTGCCAAAGCCATCCTTGATATTTGTCACCGCTCCCATCACCCGCTTTGCTTTGCAGGCTAGTCCTGTTACTCAAGATCACCAGAATTGAATCACTGAGCTAAAAATAATCGCGTGTTTGATATATCAAACAAAATGTAAATTATTGCGCTTTTCTGGCTAGTGTTTCGTTTTATGAAGGTGTAGGATGTGATGGCTGTTTAAAATAATGAACATTAGAATTCAAGGGAACAACATGTCTGCCATAGCTCACGCTGGATCATATTATGCGGCATCGGCCAACGATAAGGTTGAACGTCCGCGTCTACAGGAATCGATTGAAGCCGATGTTTGTGTGATTGGCGCAGGTTATACAGGCCTTTCTGCCGCGCTGCATTTATTAGAATCTGGCATGAGTGTGGTGGTGTTAGAAGCCGCTCGCATTGGCTGGGGCGCCTCGGGCCGTAATGGCGGACAAATCGTTAATAGTTATAGCCGTGACATTGATACTATTGAAAAAACAGTCGGTAAAGAACAAGGTAAACTCTTTGGCCAAATGGCCTTTGAGGGCGGGCAAATCATCCGTGATCGTATTGCTAAGTATAATATTCAATGCGATCTAAAAGATGGCGGCGTGTTTGCCGCGATGAACGAAAAGCAAATGGGCCATCTACGCCATCAAAAACAACTGTGGGAAAGCCACGGCCATGTTAATCAGCTCGAACTTCTCGATGCTAAAGGTATTCGCGGTGTGGTAAATACTGAGCGTTATGTCGGTGGTCTACTCGATAAAAGCGGTGGCCATATTCACCCGCTTAATTTAGCCCTAGGCGAAGCGCGCGCGGTTGAATCCCTCGGCGGTAAAATTTTTGAAGACTCAGCGGTGTTAAGTGTCGATGAGGGCGATAGCCCTGTTGTGCATACGGCGCAGGGCAGTGTCAAAGCCAAGTTTGTGGTCGTGGCGGGTAACGCTTATTTAGGTAAGTTAATGCCTGAGTTGCAGGCGAAATCTATGCCCTGCGGCACGCAAGTGATTACCACAGAGCCTTTGAGTGCCGATCTGGCGGCGAGCTTATTACCGCAGGATTACTGCGTCGAAGACTGTAACTATCTACTCGATTATTTCCGTCTGTCTGGCGACAAGCGGATGATTTACGGCGGTGGCGTAGTGTATGGTGCCCGCGATCCGGCGGACATTAAATCGATCATTATTCCGAATATGCTCAAAACCTTCCCACAATTAAAGGATGTGAAGATCGATTATGCGTGGACGGGTAACTTCCTACTGACGCTATCGCGCCTGCCACAAGTCGGTCGTATCGGTAAGAATATCTATTATTCACAGGGTTGCAGTGGCCACGGTGTCACTTATACCCATCTGGCAGGCAAGTTATTGGCTGAAATGCTCAACGGCCAAGCCACGCGCTTCGATGCCTTTGCTGCATTGCCACATTATCCTTTCCCCGGCGGTCACGCACTTCGCGTCCCTTTTAGTGCTATCGGAGCTTGGTATTACACGTTAAGAGACAAACTAGGTCTTTAACATCATCACTTTTAAGAAGCTAAGTAGCTTCATAATACGAGGAAATCCTTGTGCAATTAAATGATCCGAGTTTGCTACGTCAACAGTCTTTTATTAATGGTCAATGGTGTGATGCCGTTTCTGGTGACACGCTAAAGGTGGTTAATCCCGCAACCAATGCCGTGATTGGCTACGTTCCTAATATGGGACAAGTTGAAACTGAAATGGCGATTAAGGCGGCAGAAGCGGCTTTACCTGCATGGCGAGCACTCACAGCCAAAGAGCGCGGCGCTAAGTTAAGGCGTTGGTTTGAATTACTCAATGAAAACAGTGATGACTTAGCATTACTCATGACGACTGAGCAGGGTAAACCGCTGGCAGAAGCGAAAGGTGAAGTAACCTATGCCGCTTCGTTTATCGAGTGGTTTGCCGAAGAAGCTAAACGTATTTATGGCGATACCATTCCTGGGCATCAAGGGGATAAGCGCTTGATAGTAATTAAGCAGCCTGTCGGTGTAACCGCCGCGATTACGCCGTGGAACTTTCCTGCTGCTATGATCACCCGCAAAGCCGCTCCAGCGTTAGCTGCGGGTTGCACTATGGTGGTAAAACCTGCGCACCAAACACCCTTTACCGCATTAGCGATGGCTGAACTTGCTAAGCGTGCAGGTATTCCTGCGGGCGTATTTAGTGTGTTAACGGGTGATGCGGTGCAGATTGGTAATGAAATGTGCAGCAACCCGATAGTGCGTAAGCTGTCTTTCACTGGCTCAACCAATATCGGTATTAAATTAATGGCGCAATGTGCGCCTACCTTAAAAAAACTGTCGCTAGAGCTTGGCGGCAATGCACCATTTATCGTATTTAACGATGCCAATATCGATGCCGCTGTCGAAGGCGCCATGATAGCTAAATATCGTAATGCCGGCCAAACCTGCGTCTGCGCTAACCGCATTTATGTGCAAGACGGTGTATATGACGAGTTTGCCTTAAAACTCAGCACTGCAGTGGGCAAGCTTAAGGTTGGAGAGGGCATTAACGAGGGCGTCACTACGGGTCCGTTGATCAATGCTGCCGCAGTCGAGAAAGTACAAAGTCACCTTATCGATGCTATCGCTAAAGGCGCCTCTGTGCTCGCGGGCGGCAAAGTTCATGATCTTGGCGGTAATTTCTTCGAGCCAACCGTGCTCACCAATGTCGATAAAAGCATGCTTGTTGCCCGCGAAGAAACCTTTGGTCCACTCGCGCCGCTGTTTAAATTCAGCGATGTCGACGATGTGATTAAACAAGCTAATGATACTGAATTTGGCCTTGCCGCCTATTTCTATGGTCGCGATATTTCATTGGTGTGGAAAGTCGCCGAAGCCTTGGAATATGGCATGGTTGGGGTCAACACTGGCTTGATTTCGACGGAAGTCGCACCTTTTGGCGGGATGAAATCTTCAGGGCTTGGCCGCGAAGGCTCTAAGTTCGGTATCGAAGAATATCTAGAAATCAAATACATCTGCATGTCCGTTTAATACGGCCCGATTTGGCGAGTGAGGAAGACTAAATGACAACAACCAATGATTCATTGATGGCACGTCGCCAAGCCGCAGTTGCGGGTGGTGTCGGGCAAATTCACCCTATTTTTACCGCCCGCGCCGAAAATGCGACTGTGTGGGATGTTGAAGGTCGCGAGTTTATCGATTTTGCGGGCGGCATTGCCGTGCTCAATACGGGCCACCTTCATCCTAAAGTGAAGGCGGCGGTTGCGGCTCAGCTGGATAATTTTTCCCATACCTGTTTTATGGTGCTCGGCTACGAGAGCTATATCCAAGTATGTGAAAAACTCAATCAACTGGTTCCAGGGGATTTTGCCAAGAAGACGGCACTATTCACTAGTGGTTCAGAAGCGGTTGAAAACGCAGTTAAAGTGGCGCGTGCCTATACCAAACGTGCTGGCGTGATTGCGTTTACGTCTGGCTACCATGGTCGCACTATTGCGGCCTTGGCATTGACCGGAAAAGTCGCGCCTTACAGTAAAGGTATGGGACTTATGTCGGCGAATGTGTTCCGCGCCGAGTTCCCGTGCGAAATGCATGGCGTGTCCGATGATGATGCTATGGCCTCGATTGAACGTATCTTTAAAAATGATGCCGAGCCGAGTGATATCGCCGCCATTATTTTAGAGCCAGTGCAGGGCGAGGGCGGTTTCTACGCCGCATCGCCCGCCTTTATGCAACGTTTACGCGCACTATGCGACCGTGAAGGCATTATGCTGATCGCCGATGAAGTGCAAACAGGCGCGGGCCGTACAGGCACTTTCTTCGCTATGGAGCAAATGGGGGTTGCTGCAGATATCACGACCTTTGCCAAATCTATTGCGGGTGGTTTTCCACTCTCGGGCATTACTGGCCGCGCCCAAGTCATGGACGCAGTGGGTCCCGGTGGTCTTGGTGGTACTTATGGTGGTAATCCGTTAGCGTGCGCCGCTGCGCTTGCTGTCATTGAAGTGTTTGAAGAAGAAAAGTTGCTAGAAAGGGCAAATGCCATTGGTGAGCGCATTAAGTCTGCCCTGAATGTAATGCAGGTCGAACATGCGCAAATCGCCGATGTGCGTGGTTTAGGCGCTATGATCGCCATCGAATTGATGGAAGAGGGTAAACCTGCACCGCACTATTGCGCGCAAGTGTTGAGCGATGCCCGTGACCGTGGATTGATTTTATTATCCTGCGGTACTTACGGTAATGTGCTGCGCATTTTGGTGCCATTAACGGCGCCGGATGCACAAATTGATGCAGGCCTTGGTATTCTTAACGCCAGCTTCAATGCCGTACTGAAAAGCTAATATCACTTTGATATAAAAACGGTTTTAGATGACAGTTTTGCATAATAAAAATCCCGCTTCGGCGGGATTTTTATTGGGGCGATTGTTTTGGAGTTGGCTGTTTTTACTGCCAGTGACTTTCAGCACTCATCAGTTAAATGAATCGCTATTTTTTAATCTCCATTAGGATCTGCAGCGCTTTTTTGCGTTTATCAAGATCATACAAGTCGTTGGTAAAGATAAACTCATTCACGCCGAGTTCTTTTACGATCATTTCCAAACGATGCTTAATCGTCGCTGGGCCACCAGTAACTGATAAACCTAAGAAATTATCGACATAGGTTTCTTCTTGCGCACTCCATAAGCCATCCATAGTGTCAACCGGTGGCTTTAGCCATAACTCGTGACCACGGATAAGTGCCAGCACGCGCTGTTTTGAGGTCGTTCCCAAATATTGCGCCTCTTCATCTGTATCGGCGGCAACTAACGGTAAGCCAAGCATCACATAGGGTTTATCAAGCACTTGAGAAGGTTTAAAGTCGCGGCGATAGATTTCAATCGCATCGTAGAGAAAGCGTGGTGCAAAGTGGCCCGCAAACACATAGGGTAAACCGCGCTGCGCCGCTAACTGTGCGCTAAAGAGACTCGATCCCAATAACCAAATCGGCACATTAGTGCCTTCTCCGGGAATCGCTCGCACCGCATGGCGACCATTGTAAGGGCCGAGTAAGGTTTGTAATTCACTGACTTCTTCGGGGAATTGTTCGGCGCGACTGGTATCACGGTTCAGTGCTCGGCTGGTAATTTGATCGCTGCCGGGCGCGCGGCCCAGTCCTAAATCGATTCGACCAGGATATAAGCTTTCAAGGGTACCGAACTGTTCGGCGACCACTAAAGGCGCATGGTTTGGCAGCATAATCCCACCCGCGCCGACGCGAATACGCTGAGTATTGCCAGCAATATAGCCAATTAATACCGAGGTCGCCGCGCTAGCGATACCGGGCATATTATGGTGTTCGGCAAACCAAAAACGATTAAAGCCGAGTCTGTCGGCTTCCTTGGCATACTGCAAACTGCTGTGCAGTGTTTCACCCACGCTTGAGCCTTGGCGCATGGGCGCGAGTTCCAATAGCGAGAAGGGAATATCGGCCAATATTGATGTCTGCTGTGACATAGTGTCTCCAAGTGACTGCCGTTTTTGCTAGCGACAACAAGAGGTGCTAACTGTGTTAGCGTATTGTTTGTTGCATTGCTAGGCTCATTGCTAAGAAAAAGCGTTAACGGCTCAGTCTTGATGAATAAAGGTATTCAGTGATATTGATATGGGGCTAAGTTCCGTGCTTCTCAAGCTTGAACGGCTAACTCTTTACCCTTCGTTATTTCATTAGTTATGTCAATTTGAGTTTGCACTTGAGCAGCGCTATTAAATCGAGTGCGTCCGAGTTCATACTTGCTTTGTAACAAATTGAGGGGCTGAAGTCATCCGCGTGTGAGGGCCGATAATGTGGAACTGAAGTTCTTATTCTCAGCAACTCAGCGCTAAGCCAGTCACAGTAGGATTGCATGACTTTCGCTAAAGCTCATTTGGTTATGAGTAGCAATATAAGGGTATAAACGATGTTGAATGAAGTGATAAAAAAACTACCGATAGCAGGGCTATCGGCAGTTAATGTTATGCAATAGAAAAATCGCTATTGTCAGTCGAGCATTACTGCTCGGCTTTCACATCCCGTAGCGATGCCGCAGCACTTTCACTAATATCATCATCAGCAGCATTGTTATGTGAATGGTGAGTCTCAGTCAGGCGACGCATCAGAGGTAATACCGCAAGTGCGATAAAGGTACAGACCACAGCGGCTATACCTAGTTTATTAAACAGACTTGTGTATACGGGTAAGGTTTGCAGTGGGTCGACTAAATCCTTGGGGACACTGGCGAAGTTAGCAACCACACCGCCCAGATACTGTGAAATACCTGATGCGACGAAATAGGCACCCATCATAAAGCCGCCCATACGTGCAGGTACGTAGCGAGCAATCATGGCAAGTCCAAGACCACTCACCAGCAATTCCCCTAAAGAGTAAGAGGCATAGCCCCAGATCATGATCCATGAAGAGGTTTTACCATTGACTGCAAATTGGCCCGCAAAGCCATAGATAAAGAAGCCAATTGCCACAACGGCAAAACCGAGGGCAAACTTCGCCGCGATAGAAAAGTCTTTATCATTGCGTCCAGCCCACGAATAGCTCCATGCGAGTACTGGACTTAATACCATAATCCATAATGGATTTAATGCTTGGAACTGGGCAGGTGACCAAGTCCACAAGTGGGTACCAAAAACTTGAAAATCCCAATCCACGTTACGCAGGGCAAACAGCGCGAGTGACGTTGACATTTGTTGATAGAAAATAAAGAAGAACACGGTTTGCACGGTAAGGATCAGCGCTGCAATCAGTCCAGCTCTTTCACTGGTTTCGCTGGTGCGGATCAAGTGGAAGAAGATTGCCAATACGGCTACGCCTGCTGCATAAACGAAGACGCGCGCAACAGCTTCGTATTCAAGAATAATGGCTGAAGCGACAACCGACAATGCGGATAGACCCAATACAATCGCGAGGTTTTTCTTGTTCACTGGGCGAGTATCTGGCTCAGAACCGTAATGGACTAGACTCTTACGCATGAGTGCATAGTTACCTAACCCCACCAATATACCGACACAGCACACGGCAAAGGCTGCGTGCCAGCCAAATTCGTTACCATACTGGGCGTTAACGTAATCTTTAATCCAAGGCGTGAGTAACATAGAGAAGGTCGATCCCACGTTTACCGCCATGTAATAGATGGTAAAAGCACTGTCGATTTTAGAGTCGTCACCTTCGTAAATCTTACGGACTAAGTTACCCGCATTCGGCTTGAATAGGCCGTTACCGACCACAATCACGCCGAGCGCTGAAAACATAAACCACGTATTTTCAGTGGGTACGGCCATTAGCGCATAACCCAGAGAGAGGATCCCCGCACCGAGCAGCATAGTGCGTTTGGTGCCGAGGATTTTATCCCCAACCCAGCCACCAATCGCCGGTGATACATAAATAAGTGCCGCACAGGCACTCCATACTAAGTTTGCACGTGAGTCATCAAAGCCAAGGCGCTGCACCATAAAGTACACAATCAGCGCTTGCATGCCGTAATAACCAAAGCGTTCCCATAATTCGATAAGAGACACAGTCATAAATGAATGTGTTTTACTTACCGGAGCAGTCCCAATAGTCATATCGCTTGCTTCCAACATTGTTGTTTTAATATTTGAGCTCAAAAGTATAAGGCGATAACCAATTCAAACCAATGGCAGACATAGGCAAAAACAGACTTTGTTACAAATGACCTTATCAATTTTAAGGTGGATTTAAGCGGGGACAGTTCTATCCAAGTTTTTCTGCTGCGGATAAATCAAGGAACATTCGCAGTACTATCGGATAAGCAGATAATGGCATGTGCGGGTATGCGCTATGGTGTATTTAAATACATTGAGGTTGATTGCTGTTTGTCCAGCAGGCATAGTGCGCTTGGAAATTCTAATGTAGATCACTTTAAAACGAAAAGTTCTACTTAGCAGCGTCTCTACAGTTGCAGATATGCATCAGGTTGTTAATGCACCGCTTTGCGTTAAATATATTTAAACGGAGTATATGAATGTTACGAATTGGTATCGATCTTGGTGGCACAAAAATCGAGGTAGTCGCATTAGATAGCGATGGTAACGAAGTCTTTCGTAAACGCATCCCGACACCGAGAGAATATGTTGCGACAGTCAATGCTTTGGTTGCATTGGTAACTGAAGTCGAAGACAGCCTGCAGCAAACCGCCACTATCGGAATAGGTATTCCTGGGGTTGTTTCTCCTTTTACTGGCCTAGTAAAAAACGCTAATTCAACTTGGATCAATGGTCATCCACTCGATGTGGATCTGGGGACTCGATTAAATCGTAAAGTAAAAATTGCTAATGATGCGAACTGTTTTGCCGTATCAGAAGCGGTAGATGGCGCTGCCGCAGGAAAGTCAGTTGTATTTGGTGCCATTATTGGAACGGGATGTGGTGCTGGTATCGCCATCAAAGGCCAAGTACATGATGGTGGCAATGGTATTGGTGGTGAGTGGGGTCATAATCCTTTACCGTGGATGAAAGCCGATGAATTTAATACCACGACGTGTTTTTGTGGTAATAGAGACTGTATCGAAACGTTTATATCTGGAACGGGTTTTGTTCGCGACTTTCGCGCTGCGGGCGGTGTTGCTGACAGCGGTATTGAAATTGCCCAAATGATGCAAGCGGGAGATCCGCTGGCAACTCAAGCATTTAACCGCTTTATTGATCGTTTAGCCCGTTCATTGGCCCATGTGATCAATATGATGGATCCTGATGTTATCGTCCTTGGCGGCGGCGTGTCTAACATCGATGCTATTTATACCGAATTACCGAAAATTTTGCCGCTCTATGTGGTTGGCCGAGAGTGCCACACACCCGTTGTTAAAAATTATTATGGTGCTTCATCGGGGGTGCGTGGCGCCGCTTGGTTGTGGGGACGCTAATCCTAGACTCAATCAAGAATAGTGTTTGATATTAAAGGCTGAATTCATTTATTTGAATTTGGCCTTTTTTTGATTTAGTCATTCAAAAGTTTTACATTTCATTGACAACTCTTTATCTTAAGTACTGGTAATTCTTACCCTAAGTGCTATTTTTAATGCTGTATAGAAAGTATAAAAATAAAGTAGATCAAAATAATTACGCTATTGTCGTTCTCTTGGGAGTTTACTAGATGAAGCATTTGTCCATCAGTACTAAGTTGTTGTGGATTACATCAGCATTATTTTTATCGATAGTGGCTATTTTATCTATCAGTTTATGGTGGACACTGTCGGCTCAAAACGCGCAATTATCGGATCAAGTTCAAAATACCCTACAAACTGAAACGCGGGATAAACTCGAAGCCCGCGCCGGTGAATATGGCGAAATGGTCGCTGGATTTATTAACGAAGCCTATCGTATTCCTTACTCTTTTGCCGGTATGGTGGAGAGTACGGCAGAAGAACTTCCCTTAAAGCGTGATCGTTTAGAACTCACTGTGGCGGCTGTGCTTAAGAAGAATGCGCAAGTTTCCTCCATGTATGCCCAGTTTGAACCTAATGGTTATGATGGGCTCGATACTGAGTTTCTGAATATTAATTCCAGCCACAGTGTCACGACATCAGGTGCCCTAGAGGTTTACTATACCCGTGATGACAATGGCACTGTTGCACATCAACAGGTTGAAGATTCGTCAGAAAAATACCTTACTAGCCTAAATGAATTTGGGATCCGTGATGCAGAATGGTATTTATGCGGTAAAGAAACCTTAAAGCCCTGTCTAATGGAGCCGTATTTATACGAAATCACTCCCGGTAATAAAGCATTAATGACCTCGCTAACTGTTCCTGTGCTTAAGCGTAAACAGTTTATCGGTGTGGTCGGTGTTGATTTAAACTTACCCGTTTTTCAAACCCTTATCGATAAGTTATCTAAGAGCCTCTACGATGGGCAAGCGAAAGTAACTTTATTGAGTACCCGCGGTTTAGTGGTTGCAGCAAGTCATTACAGTAAAAAGGCTCGTCCTTTAGCTGAGTCAATAAATCCAGCTATTGCCTCACAAATTATCTCGTTACACAAGAACTCTGGTTACATGGTTAACGATGATGAAATTATTGTAGCCTACCCAATAAAGATCCCTTTAGCGAATGCCGAGTGGTCCTTAGTGATCCAAGTGCCGACTGCGCAGGCGTACAAGAGTTCGATTGTGTTAAATAATGACATGGATGAAATGGCAACTTCCTTGGGAAGTTTGTTGCTCATGGTCGGTGTTGTCGTGTCGATTGCTGCTGTGATTACGATTAGCCTAGTGATCCGTAGCATTATTTCACCCTTAAAGATGATCCAAGGCCGTGTAGAACACTTGGCAAGCGCTGATGGCGATTTAACGCAATCGATAGAAGTGGACTCCCATGCAGAGTTGATTGCGTTAGCAAAAGGTTTCAACTCCTTTATTTATAAACTGAAAAACCTGATTGCCGAGCTTAAAACCCTCGCGAGTCGTTCTCAGGAAGAAAGCCAAGCTTCAGCGAAAATTGCCCAGCTCACGCGTGATAGTGTCAATCGTCAATATGGTGAAATTGAGAGTGTGGTAACGGCCGTAAACCAAATGAGTGCCACCGCACTTGAGGTTGCTAAGGCGTCTGAGCAAACCGCTGCAGAAACAGAAGCTATGTCACGCAACATTCGTCACAGTGAAGAAAGTCTGACTAAGGCGATGGGCTTTGTGGCGACTATGTCTAAAGAGTCAATGGAAGCTAAGCTGGCCGTGAGTAAAGTCGCAGACAGCAGTATGAATATTAGTCGTATTCTTGAGGTGATCAGCTCCATTGCCGCACAAACAAACCTGCTGGCATTAAATGCGGCGATTGAGGCGGCGAGGGCGGGTGAACAAGGACGGGGTTTTGCTGTGGTGGCTGACGAAGTTCGTGCGCTGGCATCTAAGACTCAAAGCTCGACGAATGATATTAGTACTCTTATCGATGCACTGCAAAAAGAAGTTCAAAGTGCTTCTGGCATCATAGATAAAGGCGCGGAACGGGCACAAATGGCCGTATCTCAAACTGAGCAAGCGCTGAACTCATTGAACTCTATGGTGAGTCAGATTGAAGAAATTTCTGGCCAAGTGACCCATATCGCGGCAGCAGCAGAAGAGCAGAGCGCGGTGACTGAAGAGGTTAATCGCAATATTACAGGCATTTCTGATTCGGCTTCTGAACTTGCGCGTCTTGCGGGTGAAGCACAGCAAAGCAGTGTAGTTTTAGCAAACTTAGTGAAGCAGCAACATGAGCAGTTAGGCAAGTTAAAAACCTAGCACTCAGATATTTGTGGAATTAGCTCATTGATTTTAAATAGGCTCTTTGATTGTGTTGCTGCTTAACACTTATCAAAGAGCCTATTTTTATGGATATTTAAATAACATCGAATAGGCTAAAAATTTAAAACAGTTCAGCGAGGGGAATGTGTAAATACACGGATATTGTGTGATAACTAGCGGAGAACAGTTTTTTAGATACAAAAAAGCCCATTGAATCAATGGGCTTTTTCGTTGAATCGGGTGGTGGCCCCTCACGGACTTGAACCGTGGACCTAACGATTATGAGTCGTGTGCTCTAACCAACTGAGCTAAGGGGCCGACTTAAGGTAATCGTCATTACCTGAAGCGGGAGGAAGTATACTAAGCTTACTTACGCTTGTCACCCGTGTTTTGGCTGGAAATTCACGCAACTGATTCAATTGGTTATCTGTTAATCAACTTAAATGCTATTGTCGCCTAAATTTAAGGCTTCGATGTTGTGCTTGTGCATAAATTGAGGTGATAAAGACAATAAAAAGCCCTGCATGGGCAGGGCTTTAATCCATCTTAGCTGACTTTAGGCTTGTAACAGCCTATTCATCTAGGAACGATTTTAAGATTTCTGAGCGTGAAGGGTGACGCAGTTTGCGCAGTGCCTTAGCTTCAATCTGACGAATACGTTCACGGGTCACGTCGAACTGTTTACCCACTTCTTCAAGTGTGTGGTCAGTGTTCATATCGATACCAAAACGCATACGCAGTACTTTCGCTTCACGGGCGGTTAGACCTGCTAACACTTCGTGAGTGGCGTTTTTCAAGCTTTCGCTGGTCGCAGAATCCAGTGGTAATTCGAGGGTTGTATCCTCGATAAAATCACCTAAATGCGAATCTTCATCGTCACCGATTGGGGTTTCCATGGAGATAGGTTCTTTAGCTATTTTCAGTACCTTACGGATCTTATCTTCCGGCATCATCATACGCTCAGCCAGTTCTTCAGGTGAAGGCTCGCGGCCCATTTCCTGTAGCATTTGGCGAGAGATACGGTTCAGCTTGTTGATCGTTTCGATCATGTGTACTGGAATACGAATCGTGCGCGCTTGGTCGGCGATAGAACGGGTAATCGCCTGACGGATCCACCAAGTTGCATAGGTCGAAAATTTGTAACCACGACGGTATTCGAATTTATCCACGGCTTTCATTAAGCCAATGTTACCTTCTTGGATTAAGTCCAAGAATTGCAGACCACGGTTGGTGTATTTCTTCGCGATAGAAATTACCAGACGTAAGTTGGCTTCAACCATTTCTTTCTTCGCACGGCGAGCTTTGGCTTCACCGATTGACATACGACGGTTGATGTCTTTTATAGCAGAAATTGCTAAGCCGGTTTCTTCTTCAACTGCTGCAAGCTTGGTACGACAACGAATGACGTCATCTTCAACCATTCTTAGGCCTTCGGCATAAGGTTTCGTTGAGGCTTTCTCAGTGTTGAACCAATCGAGGTTGGTTTCGTTGCCAGTGAAGAATTTGACGAAGTTTTTCTTCGGCATTTTGGCTTGTTCAACGCACAGTTTTAATACTAAACGTTCTTGAACACGCACGCGGTCCATCATAGTGCGCATGCTTTTGACTAAACGGTCAAACTGCTTAGGCACTAAGCGGAATTCTTTGAAGATTTCGCCGATTTCGAAGAGGGCTTTTACCGATTCAGGGTGTTCACGGCCCTTAGCTTCGATAATTTTCAGTGCGCTTTCGTAAGCGGCTCTGAGTTGACCGAATCTTTCACGAGCTTCTTCAGGATCAGGCCCTTTGTTGCCTTCTTCTTCATCTTCGCTGTCATCGTCATCTTCTTCGTCATCTTCATCGTCCAGCTCTTCTTCAGATAATTCTGAGCCGATGTGAGTGGCGGTCGGGGCGACGTCATCTTCGTCCGGGTTTACAAATCCAGAGATAATATCAGATAAGCGCAGTTCGTCGGCTTCAAATTGGTCGAATTGCTCAAGGATCATAGCGATCGCTTGTGGGTATTCGGCGACTGAACTTTGAACTGTGTTGATGCCTTCTTCGATGCGTTTGGCGATAACAATTTCGCCTTCGCGGGTCAGAAGCTCAACGGTACCCATTTCACGCATGTACATGCGTACGGGATCGGTTGTGCGGCCAAGTTCGCTTTCTACTGTTGCCAGTGCTGCGGCGGCTTCTTCTGCTGCATCTTCGTCTGTGTTGTCTTCCGACATCATCATGTCATCGGCATCGGGGGCTTCTTCGAACACCCGGATACCCATGTCATTTATCATCTGGATAATATCTTCGATCTGGTCAGAATCGACCATGTCTGCAGGTAAGTGATCGTTCACTTCTGCATAGGTTAAGTAACCTTGCTCTTTACCTTTGGCAAGCAACAGCTTAAGTTGCGACTGCGGAGTATGATCCATAGATATCATCCAAGTTGGGAAACTGTTACAACGACGGACACTTAGCATAAGCCAAGTGCCGCGCAAATCGTCAATTATAGCCGTGTGCACATATCTGTGCTAGTCACTGGGGCAGCGAATGAGGACATTTTTGCCTCAGTTTAACCCTTTCATGACTGAGATCAGCTTCGAGAGCTGTATCTTCTCTTCTTTTGTATGAGTCTGTTTTAGACTCAATTCCTGATATCGTTGTTCAATATATTGATTGTTCAACCAAACCAGGGTTTGTTTAAACTTTTCGAGCAAGTTTTCATCCGCCACTTGATGGTCCCATTGGGCCAATTTATGGAGAGTGCCGCTGTAGGGGTGCTCTCGGAATTGTTCAAGTAGTTGTGCGCTGTTTAACGTTTGCTCTCGAGTCATCTCCAATAACAGTGGCAGCAATTCTATGCCTGGCATCTGCAAGTGGGCGAGTGCGGGTTGTGGGGGTAAACCCATACCCAGTTTAGGATGTTGTACTAACAGTGCGATGGCGAGTCGCAATGGTGTTCCGCGTCCTTTTAATCCTTTACTTGCCATTGGTTTAGCTTGTTTCACGCTAAAGCCTAGCTTCTTTTTCATATCTTCAGAGCTGTTCATTCCTAACTTGTGAGCTAAGTTCTCAAGTAGTAAATTTTGCAGCACAGTGTCTTGAATTTTTTCAATTAAGATAAAAGCTTGTTTCGCTAAGTTGCCTTTATCTGTACCGTATTTTGTCGCTAACGTATCAAACAGAAACTCGGGTAGTGCAATGGCAGAGTCCATTAAGGTTTCAAATGCATCTTTACCAATTTTACGTACCATAGAATCAGGATCTTCGGCCTGAGGCAGGAACATAAATCGCACTTGATCGCCCGGCTTTAATAATGGCAATGCCGTTTCTAAGGCGCGCCATGCCGCTTCAGTACCTGCTCTGTCGCCGTCGTAACAGCAAATCACTTCTTTAGCGCTGCGCAGCAAAAGCTGAAATTGCTCTGCTGTGGTCGAGGTGCCTAATGATGCGACAGCATAATCGACGCCAAATTGCGCCAATGCCACCACATCCATATAGCCTTCAACGATCAGTACTTTGTCTGGATCGCGATAGCGCTGCTTTAGTTCATAGAGACCATAAAGCTCATTGCCCTTATGAAATATGGGCGTTTCTGGAGAATTCAAGTATTTGGGTGTGCCATCACCTAAAACTCTGCCACCAAAACCAATGACTCGTCCGCGCCTGTCGCGGATAGGAAACATGAGGCGGTCACGAAATCTGTCGTAACGTTTCCCACTGTCGTTGCTAATTAACATACCTGCAGTCAGTAACTTATCCTGTGCATCTTGATTCTGACGATAGCGGCCCAATAAGCCATCCCAACCGTCTGGCGCAAAGCCAATACCAAAATGTTCTACTACATCATCGGATAAACCGCGATAGGCAAGATAATCGATAACTTTTTGTTTATCTTGGTGTTGTCTAAGTTGGTTTTGAAAGTAAAGGCTTGCTTCTTCCATGAGTTGATATAAGTCACGACTTAAACCGTCATCATGTCGCTTGCCTGTGCCTTGTTCTCTGGGAACCTCTAATCCAAGCTGGCCCGCCAAATCTTCAATGGCATCAATAAAATCGAGTCGGTCATACTCCATCACAAAATCGATGGCGTTGCCGTGAGCACCGCAGCCAAAGCAATGATAGAACTGTTTATCACGGCTGACGGTAAACGAAGGTGATTTTTCGCTATGAAAAGGACAACAGGCCGAGTAGTTCTTACCCGCCTTTTTCAAGGGCACTTTACGATCGATAAGTTCGACTATGTCAGTGCGAGCGATTAGCTCATTGATAAAATCACGAGGTATTGCCATTGAGTGCTTAAAATCCCGCCTTGCGCGAATTTAAACAAACAAGCCGCGCATAGGCACGGCTTGTTCATACAGTGAAACGCTAATTATTGCAATTTAGCACGGATCATAGCGCCGATAGCGCCCATGTCTGCACGTCCTTGCACTTTAGATTTCAATGCTCCCATTACTTTGCCCATATCCGCCATGGCGGATGCACCTACTTCTACAATAGTTGCATCGATGAGCGCCGCGATTTCCGCCTCTGTAAGAGGGGTAGGCAGGAAAGCTTCAATAACTTGAATCTCTGCTGCTTCCACGTCGGCCAACTCGTTACGACCCGCTGCTTCAAATTGAGCAATCGAGTCACGACGTTGTTTCACCATTTTGGTTAAGACCGCTATAACCTGTTCATCAGTCAGAGATTCGCGTGTATCCACTTCAATCTGCTTGATGGCGGCTAATGCCATACGAATAGTGCTCAAGCGCGCCTTCTCTTTGGCGATCATGGCCTGTTTCATATGGTCTTTTAGCTGATCAATTAGGCTCATATGAGATTAATATAAACGTACGCGACGTGCGTTTTCGCGAGAAAGCTTCTTAGCTAAACGTTTAACTGCAGCTGCTTTTGCGCGCTTACGTGCAGTAGTTGGCTTCTCGTAGAATTCACGAGCACGCACGTCGGCTAAAATACCAGCTTTTTCACAAGAGCGCTTGAAACGACGCAGAGCTACGTCGAATGGTTCGTTTTCACGTACTTTAATAATTGGCATACGCCATCACCCCTTAGGTGTAGGTTGTTCTGGTTCAATTGCTCGAACCAAGTCTATTTAAAATGGTGCGGAATTTTATACCGAGACACCTAGGCTTGTAAAGCCCTAAAACTGAGCTCAGTCCTATAGTGGACTCAATATGGCCTGCGTGACTGGAGTAATTGAGCGCTTGCAGGTAGAATTGGCGCCCTTTAGTTAGCAATTGATGAGACACCATGCGGGTTTTAGGTATTGAAACATCCTGTGACGAGACAGGTATCGCCGTCTATGACGATGAACTGGGCTTATTATCTCATACTTTATACAGTCAGGTTAAGCTGCATGCTGACTATGGTGGTGTGGTGCCTGAGTTGGCGTCACGTGACCATGTGCGTAAAATTGTGCCGCTTATTCGTCAAGCGCTGAAAGATGCGAATACTGAAATTGCTGATCTCGATGGGATTGCCTATACCAAGGGCCCAGGTTTGATTGGTGCTTTGCTTGTTGGCGCCTGTGTTGGGCGTTCACTGGCTTTTGCTTGGGACAAGCCTGCAATCGGTGTGCACCATATGGAAGGGCACCTGCTGGCGCCTATGCTTGAAGATGATGCGCCTGAGTTCCCCTTTGTGGCCTTATTAGTCTCTGGTGGCCATTCTATGTTGGTTAAAGTCGACGGGATTGGCCGCTATGAAGTATTAGGCGAGTCTGTTGATGATGCTGCGGGTGAAGCTTTTGATAAAACAGCGAAGTTAATGGGGCTGGATTATCCCGGCGGTCCGCGTTTAGCAAAGCTTGCTGCTAAAGGTTTACCTGCAGGGTATAAGTTTCCGCGGCCTATGACCGATAGACCTGGACTCGATTTTAGCTTTTCGGGTCTAAAAACTTTTACCGCTAATACCATTGCTGCCGAACCTGACGATGAACAGACTCGAGCCAATATTGCTCGTGCTTTTGAAGAAGCTGTGGTTGATACGCTAGCGATTAAATGTCGCCGTGCACTGAAGCAAACAGGCTATAACCGCTTAGTGATCGCCGGTGGCGTGAGTGCGAATACGCGCTTAAGAGAAACCTTGGCTGAAATGATGAGCTCGCTTGGTGGACAAGTGTTTTATCCCCGTGGTGAGTTTTGTACCGATAACGGCGCCATGATTGCCTTTGCAGGATTGCAGCGTTTAAAGGCGGGGCAGCACGAAGATTTGGCGGTAAAAGGTCAGCCAAGATGGCCGTTAGATACCTTGCCACCTGTGGCATAAAACGCCTTTGATGTTGATAGGTTATGTTGAGACAAAAAAACTGCGCTTATAGCGCAGTTTTTTATTGGGATAATGTTGTCACATTAAGATTTTTTAGGCGTTTTTTTACGTGAAACTTTGGACTCTTCACCTTTAAGTAACCGTTGGATATTGTCTTTATGACGAATAATGATAAGCGTTGATAGCATGGCAACGGGAATGGTAAATCTGTCGTCTAACAACCAAGTATAAAGTGGTGCAAGTAAGGCCGTCAGAATGGCTGCAAGGGACGAGTAGCGGCTAATTAAGAGTAGGACAATCCAAGATGCCATTAAGCAAATGGCTAAATCATCGCCAATGGGAGCCATAGCACCAAAAGCTGTTGCGACACCTTTCCCCCCCTTAAATCCAAAAAATACGGGATAAATATGCCCAAGGCATGCGGCGATAGCGATAAGTCCGAGTGATACTGCATCTATACCCATCAGATAGGCTAAATAAGATGGCAGGGCGCCTTTGAGCATGTCAAAAAACAACACCATGGCAGCCGAACTCGCGCCGCCAATTCGCAGTACATTGGTGGCTCCCGGATTACCTGAACCTTGTAATCTTGGATCGGGTAAACCCCTCATTCTACAAACCAGCACAGCACTCGAGATTGAACCTGCCAAATAGGCGGCCAAAATCATCAAAAGTGTCAGTGTTAATGGACTCACATTGGTTTCCTTACGCGTCTTAAGGTATTATCGCGCAACAATTTAAAAAGCTGACTCAGTTGTCAATCCCGCTATAGGTTTGTGGAATAACTCGCCCATTTGAGGTTGAGATATTTTCTGAATGAGCAAATCCTTTTAGGGCGTTATCCTACTGTGGATTGGCTCGAGTAGAAAGCAAATTAGTTATCTGTCAGAAGATTGCGGATTATACAGCTAGGATCGCTTTTAGCTTATCAGACCTCATAGTAGTAAGTTAGTTGGAGAAAGCATGGATAAAGTACTTATACGGCAATTACGCGTTGATACTGTGATTGGTGTCTATGAGTGGGAAAAGACAATCCATCAAAGCCTGTTGCTAGATTTAGATATGGCGTGGGATAACAAACCTGCCGCAGCGACAGACGATTATCAATATGCACTTTGCTATGAGACAGTTTCCAATCGATTAACAGAACTTATTACTGAACATCCAATCGAGTTAATCGAAACGGTTGCCGAGCGCGTAGCGGATTGCTTACTTCAAGAATTTAACGTGACTTGGGTGAAAGTTGTCGTGATGAAGCCGGGGGCGGTAGCCACTGCCGCGTCTGTTGGCGTTGAGATAGAGCGTTCACGTTAGATAAGAGTTTGATCAACTCGACTGTTGATTAAGAAATCATGTTTATCTTCAGATAAATTGGACATTGCATGGCACGTATTTATATCAGTCTAGGTAGCAATATCGAGCCTGAACAACATCTGCAAGCGGGATTAAAATCGCTGCGAGCGTGTTTTGGGCCACTGCGTCTCTCATCCATGTATGAAAGTGAAGCGGTAGGTTTTAGTGGCACTAACTTTCTGAATATGGTTGCTAGTGCTGAAACTGACCTTAATATTGCTGCGGTAGTTGCGCAGTTTAAGCAAATCGAGCAGAATCACGGCCGGCTTGTCGGGGCGAAGAAATTTAGCCCAAGAACTTTAGATTTAGACCTGCTGCTTTATGACCATGTGGTATGTGAAACGCCCGTTACGCTCCCCCGTGCAGAGATAGTTAATAATGCTTTTGTGCTATGGCCATTAGCCGAGTTAGCGCCGGAATTGATTCATCCCGTGGTTGATAAAAGCTATGCCAGTTTGTGGCAAGAGTATGATAAAGAGTCACAGCGACTTTGGCCTGTGATGTTTGAATGGCCCCAAGGGCTGACGTTTTAATTTATTGATAGGATTGTCATGGATACGTTTCAGGTCATTATTTTAGCGCTTATTCAAGGGCTAACTGAGTTTTTACCTATTTCTAGTTCTGCACACTTAATTCTGCCTGCTCAGCTTTTAGGCTGGGAAGATCAAGGTTTGTCATTCGACGTGGCGGTGAATACGGGGTCGTTATTTGCTGTGGTGATTTATTTTAGACACGAGTTATGGACTATGTTTAATGCTTGGGGTGCAAGCATCTTTAAAGGTCAGCAATCCGAAGACAGCAAGTTGGCATGGTGGATTATTCTGGCGACGTTACCCGCTGTATTTTTTGGTTTTATGGCTAAGGATTTTATTGCAACTCACCTGCGTAATACAGAGGTTATCGCGGTTACGACAGTCGTTTTTGGTTTATTGCTGTGGTGGGCGGATAAGATGTCGCGCCGCGATTTAACAATCTATCAGACTGGATGGCGCAAAGCCTTGTTAATTGGTTTCGCCCAGGCGCTTGCTTTAATCCCTGGAACTTCACGTTCTGGTGCCACTATGACCGCGGCGCTAATGCTAGGTTTGAGTCGAGATGCTGCGGCTCGCTTTTCATTCTTAATGTCAGTGCCTGTGAGCTTAGGCGCGGCAATTTTAGTGGGTAAAGATTTGGCGGAAAGCGAGCTGCCAATTGATTATCAAGCATTGATCTTAGGCACTTTAATTTCCTTTGTTGCAGCTTATGCATGTATTCATTATTTCTTGAAAATCATCAGCCGCATGGGAATGACCCCGTTTGTTATTTACCGTTTGGCACTGGGTGCTGTGCTGTGTGGATTTATTTTTTTGTAGTCATTCCAGCTTAGTCATCATAGTGAAATTATGAATAATAGAATCGGGTTAAGTACCCGATTTTTGTTTTTGGAGCTTCCTCATTTTTCTGAAGCTTAACTTATTTTTGGAGCTTTATATGGGTCTCGAATATCAGTGTCCAACCTGCGGACTTGCGTTAAAACAACACAAAGCCTCCCAAGGTTTTTATTGTGCAAATAAGCATCATTTTGATCGAAATGAGCAAGGGTATTGGGTTTTTACTAAACCACAACGCCAAAAGCCGACAGGGGATTCGCGCGAGCAAGTGAGGGCTAAGCGTTTTCTTCTCGAATCAGGCATCTTTTCGCCTTTAATCGATAAATTGGCTGAGATAATCACCGGCTCTATCAAGCCTGACGCTTGTTTCTTGGATTATGAATGCGCTGAGGGCTTCTATTTGCGTGCTTTAGCTTCCAAGTTGGCAGAGGTCGAAAATCCGCGAAACGTCCAGTACGTGGGTGTAGCGGACGCAGAAAATGCTATTTTTGCTGCAGCAAAAGCGCAGACTCCTGGGATCTTGTGTTTAAGCTCTTCTAAAAAATTACCCTTTGCCGATAATTGTGTGGATTTTATTACTGTTATTGATAGGCCGTTAAAGGGAAAAGAGTCTGTCAGGGTATTGAAAGACGATGGGACCATGTTACTGGTCATGCCTGGGCCACGACACCTATGGCAACTCAGAGAATATATTTATTCCGACTTGGCTGAAAAACCTTTCCAAGTGAATTTACCCTCAGCATTATTGGTCAAAGAAACTCAGTCACTGCACTTTACTTTATCAGTTACTGGTGAACAGGCATTAACGTTATTGGATATGGCACCCTATGCGTGGCGTGCAACTGACAAGATGAAACACGATATTCAAGCTAATCATTTTGAGTCGCTAGAAATTGATTATGTATTAGTCTTAGCACATAAACGCGTGAGTGAATCGCTATAGGTTAAAACTTGCAGTCGATGCGGTTAATTTTAAGACAATTCATAGGCTTAGTTAGATGGTTTTTTGATGTTTTAAAAGGCTATATTACTCAAGTCTATGATTCTGTTTGACGTTTTTATGTTATTTTTATGTTGGATAGGCTGAAGGTGTTATTGTTTTTAACTTTAGGCCTATTTGTTCAGTGACAAATACAACCTTCTTATTGCCTTTGTTTCCCCATATAGCCTCGATTTTTTTATCTATAGCTGTGCTTTAAATTAATAGCTTTCACTTCCCATAAATACATTTTTTATGATAGATGAGGCTGATTGTTAGGGATGCTTAAAAATGCAAACGAGAAGTTTAGATTAATAACGCGACTTTATTTAAAAGAGGAATAGCACTCGTTTATACAGAAGTATGCCAAGGCTAACTTTTAGGGGGAGGTAGGCGAATCGCCTTTAACATGCCTTTGGAAGTTTAAAACCAATTTAGCGATTTTGTATTGCAGCATTCGCTATTCTTTGCATGGCAATCTTGAATTGCAGGTATAAAAAAAGGCTTAGATTGATGTGCTTATCGCTTTCATCTTTCTTAAGCCTTTTGTCTTAACTTACTAAATAGTAAGCTAAATTACCTTTCATTACTTCTTGTAACGAGAAGCAACGTTGTCTAAACGGTCGTTTGCGCGTTTAGCTTCTGCTTGTGCGTCCATAGATGCTGCTTTTGCATCTTTAACGTCTGCAGACAGTTTGCTTTGCTCTGATTTCAGAGAACCAACATCAGCTGACAATTGATCAACTTTGTTGCCCAGAGTTGCAACGCTTTCTTCCAGAGCAGTAGTGTTCGCGCAACCACCTAGTAGGGCAGTCATTGCTAAACCAGCAATCATCAGTACTTTTTTGTTCATTGTAAAAAATCCCTTAAAATAGGTTGGATTTGAATGTTTCGTTACTTTGTAAGCGAAACTGCCTAATTATGACATAGCTATTTTAATTTGCTACGAATATTAATGTGTTTAACCACTATAGGCATATAAATTTTTTTTAAAAGCTTTTTTTCTATGTGATATCGACATTTCTAATCGTAAAAAGGGGCATTATTCACCATGCAGTGATGCACGACTTACAAATCTTTTACAAATTACTGGTTGTCCATCGGCAGTTTTGTTTGCATTTTTTGTTTAAACTGACTGACGGCTTCAACTCGATGTAAATTTAAGGCTTGTTTTATCTCTGCACCTTGGAAACCAGTGGCAATGATGGCGGCAATATCGACATTATTGGCGACAGTGAAGCACTGAGTTAAATACTCTCCCTGAGGATATGGGATGTTTTCAAATCCTGTGCGGCCACGCATATCTGCGGTGCAAGCTAATATAAGTTGCGTTAAGCGCTCTGGTTTACGCCAAAAGTCAGCTTTATCGAATATTTTAACGATAGTTTCGGCTCTGAGCTCGAATGCCTGATGGACGTTCTGATGTTGGTCGCTGACGAGTAACGCCAGATCGCGTGCCTCATTCGGTACTCGTAAACGGGTACAGAGTGCTTTTATGAGTGGCAAGCCTTTTTGGCCGTGGCCGTGATGCTTTGGTAAATGCTCTTTTGGACTCAGAGCTTTACCCAAATCATGCACTAGGGCGGCAAACCGAACGCTTTTATCCTCAGTGAGCAGTGCAGCTTGAGCGAGCACCATTAAGGTATGCACGCCAGTATCTATTTCAGGATGCCATTTTTCAGGTTGAGGTATGCCAAATAAGGCGTGAATTTCAGGGAACAGGACTTCGAGTGCGCCACATTGGTGCAGTACCTCAAAAAAGACTTCTGGGTGAGGTCCGCCTAAACTTTTATCAACTTCTTGCCAAACTCGCTCCGCCGTTAAAGCGCTAAGCTCATCGCTTGCGCTAATTTGACGCATCAGTGCCAGGGTTTCTGCGGCAATTTGAAATCCTAAGGCATGAAACCTTGCGGCAAAACGGGCAACGCGTAACACTCGCAGTGGATCTTCAACGAAAGCATCCGACACATGGCGTAACAGGCGCGCGTTAATATCCTCAATACCATTAAAAGGATCATATAAGTTGCCCTTTTCATCTTGGGCGATGGCATTGATGGTTAGATCTCGGCGCAACAAATCTTGTTCTAAAGTCACATCAGGGCTGGCGTGGCAACTAAAACCACCATAACCCAGACCAATTTTTCGTTCGGTTCGGGCTAAAGCATATTCTTGTTGATTTTTAGGGTGTAGAAATACGGGGAAATCTTTACCCACTTGGCGGTAACCCTGTTGCAGCATTTGTTCTGGTGTTGCTCCAACGACGAGGTAATCTTTATCTTTAATGGGAAGATTGAGCAGGCTGTCACGTACAGCACCGCCGACGAGATATATTTTCACAGGCAAGATTCGGCTAATGTGTCATGAACATAGCTTATCACGCTCATTAAGATGATGGATAAAGTCGTTGCGAGATATTTGCGCACTTATCTGTCACATTGATGTTGCAGATATTTTGACAATAACATTAGGACGCTTTAACGTGGGGCGTTATTTTTAAATTAGGATGATTGGTGGTATGTACAAGGCCTTTTACGGACTCAGCGATAACCCTTTTTCAATTGCACCCAATCCCCATTATTTGTTTCTGAGTGATAGGCACAGAGAGGCGTTAGCCCATTTAACCTATGGGTTAGGGGAAACGGGCGGTTTTGTGTTGTTAACAGGGGAAGTCGGCACGGGTAAAACAACAGTATCTCGCTGTTTACTTGGGCAATTGCCCGACAATACCGATACTGCTTTTATCCTTAATCCGTCGTTAACTGAGCTTGAATTACTCGCAACGCTTTGTGATGAGCTTAAGATTTCCTACGGCGATAATCCTACACTCAAGCAATTGACTGATCACTTGAGCCGTTTTTTATTGGCGAATCACAGCAAAGGTCGTAATACCGTGCTCATTATCGATGAAGCACAGCATTTACGTCCTGAGGTGCTGGAGCAATTGCGTCTTCTGACTAATTTGGAGACGGACACTAAGAAGTTACTGCAGGTGATTTTAATCGGTCAGCCGGAATTACAGCTGTTATTGAAGCGCCAAGAATTGCGTCAGTTAGCCCAGCGGATCACGGCTCGTTATCATTTATTGCCGCTCAATGAAGATGAAATCGCCCTCTATGTGCTGCATCGTTTGCAAGTGGCAGGGCGGTTTGAGCCTTTATTCACCCGTAAAGCCGTTAACGTTTTGCAGAAATACAGTGGCGGCATTCCTCGATTAATTAACCTCTTATGTGAACGTTCACTGATGGCAGGCTATGCACAATCGCGGGTGCCCATAGATCATCATATGGTGCGGCAAGCTGCGGCTGAAGTATTAGGTGAAGAAGAACCGACTCAAAATAGATATCTGTGGCCGACAGCAACCGCTGCGGCGTTATGTGTTGCGTTTGGTGTGTCTTATTGGTTATTTACTGATAAGTCAGTCAATACGGCGCCAGCGTCCAATTTGGTTTCTGAGTCTGTGCCAACTAATGTGGCGTCATTAAATGCTCAAACCTTGGGCGGGGAAGACATCGCTGATAAGTCAGTAAAACCGACTAATCAACCAAGCGGTCAGACTTCCATTCCCGATCCCAATCAGCGTCTGTTAAACGAGGCGATTAATCAGAGTCGCAATATCGATACTGCTTTTGCAGGTTTATTTAGCGTGTGGGGCAAAGTGCCCTATAAAGGCTTGACGGCTTGCCAATCGGCGGTTGAGCAAGGATTAGCTTGCTATCAACAGCAGGGTAACTGGATGTCACTGACTCGGCTTAATTATCCGGCTGTCGTGTATTTGGTTGATGACAAGCAACAAGATTTTTATGGTGCAGTGCTTGCGGTAGAGGGGGAACAATTACTGATGCAACTGGGTGAGCAACAACTTTGGGTTGATAGAGCTTGGTTTAATCAACATTTCAGTGGCACCTTCGAAATATTATGGCAAGCACCTAATTTGCCTATGATGGATATCAGTCAAAAATCGAGTCCTGGTCAATTACAGTGGTTAGAGAATGCGTTAGCCCATGTGAATGGTCGTAGCCCCCGTCGGGTTAATCAATTTGATGTGCAATTGGAAAATGATCTTAAAACCTTCCAAAGTCAGCATGGATTAAAAGCCGATGGTATTGCAGGGAATCAAACATTAGTGAGATTAAATTTGTATTTAAGTCAGCAAGGCCCAAGGTTAACTGATGATGGGGCGCGCAGCTGATGTCCATTTTACTCGATGCCGTAACCCGCAATAAACAACAGCAACAATCACCGTTACCTGATGCTGTGATGACGCCAAGGGCGAATTATCCACAGCCTCGTAAATCGGGTGTGCCGATAGGAAAACTGTCTATATTAGTCGTTGCAGTTGCCGCAGGAATTGGTGTGGCTTGGGGATTAAGCGTTTGGGATAAAACTCGACTTCCCCAAAGTGATACTGTGGCAGTGGCTAACGTACTGCCATCAACGTCATCATTGCCAGCTTCGACTGGGATTAAAAATGAGCTTCAGTCTAACTCGGTTGGATCTGCCTCTGAGCTCCAAGTTGAGCCCAGTGCTGCTTCAGGTGTTCGGCTTGCTGGGAAAGTAGCGCTTCCTCGGACGCAGACTTTACCCGAGCTAACGGTATCGCCGCAATTTCAGGCTGAGACTGTAGTATCAAATGCGCCTCAAATGAATGCTAGCGCGAATATAACGACCAATTCTGTTGGCATGCCGGCTCAAAGTGATAGCAATTCGGGTTTTAGTGATTCAAGCTACGCAGATTATATGTCGACGTCAGCCCAAGTCGATGCGGCAAGTCAGGAAGCGGTTGTGCCAGCAGAGACGCAAGCACAGCAGCCTATGATGTTAGGCGCTAATGCCAATGAGTCGGGTCTAGCGAGTCTTGAAGCCCTGCGTCAGCAAGTCAGTGCCGCGGCGGAAGATGTCGGTTTAGAGACCAATAAAAGTCGCGATGAAGATAAGTTAGTGGCTTCCTTTCAAAATGCATTAAAGGATGTGGAATATGTTAATGCTGCAGAGACGAATGTCACTGAAGCTAAATTAGATCCGATCCCCAAAACTGCTGTGGATGAAATTCCGAAATACGGCCAATTACCCGCAGGTCTGCAATTACAAGTGCCTGAATTTAATATCGTTGCTCATGTTTATTCCAGCGACCCTGCCCAGAGATGGCTGAATGTAGACGGTGCTGAGTTACAAGAAGGGGATATGATTGCTGGTAAGCTGAAAATCATCTCTATTCGTCCAAGGGACATAGTGTTAGATATTCAAGGAACCCAGTTTAAGGTGCCCGCAATCTAATCAGGTATTACGATAAGTCATGCTAGCGGTTATTTGTGGTAACAATGAATAAGTAGTTGATAAAAAAGGCGCACTAGGCGCCTTTTTTGATCTCAGCTAATCTCAACTTAATCAAACAGTCTGTTGGCTAAGAATAGGGTCAGTGCGTAACCGACGCTGTAGCAGAGGAAAAGTGCAGGAACATATTTCAAGTAACTCACAAAAGTCAGTTCTTTCACTTTACTCATGGCTACAATACCTGATGCTGAACCGATAATCAGCAGTGAACCACCGACTCCGACGCTGTAAGTCAAGCCAAGCCATTCAGGAGTACTCAGCACTGGATTGGCTTTTAACAATGCCGCTGTTAGCGGTACGTTATCAATTAAGGCTGAGCCCATACCAGTGACGAAGTTAGAGATGTTTGGATTAAACTGAGTATAAGCTTCAGTCAACATGTCTAAGGTGCCAATTTCTTTAAGCATACCAACGAGCAGTAAAATACCTAAGAAGAACAACAGAGTGTCGTATTCAACTTGGCGAATATACTCTAGGATCTTGATTTCTTCTTTATCACTGCGCGTGGTATGGCCAATCAGGAACATAATTGATAGACCCGTTAAGAAGGTTAACACTGGCGGGATACCAAACAATATGTTGAGTAGCATGGTCATTAAAATGGTGCAGAAGAAGACGAGGGCAATCAATACATCAACGGTTTGATAAGTATGTTTGATTGGCGTCGTGCTCACAACACCTTCGGCTTTGAGTGAGAACAGAGTTGCCAGTAAAATCACGCTCACGGCCGATGGGATAAATAACATCAGCAGTTCAGACATATGCACATGTCCAGCTAAGAAGATCATCAGTGTCGTCACATCGCCAGTGATCAGGGCTACACCGCCTGAGTTCACCGCGAAGATAATCAACACTGCCATTCTACGGCGCATTTGCTTGTCGAGTTTAAAGGTGGTTAATAAACCTAAAGACACTAAAGTCGCGGTGACGTTATCACAAAATGCTGAGAGCACGAGTGCAAATAGGGCGACTTGGATCATTAACATACGCACTGATACTTTCTGCGGAAACAGCTTTTGCACCATGATTTGGATCATACCCTTAGCATTCAAATATGCTACGAAGGTCATGGTCGACATCAGAAAGAGCCAAAGTGTGGCAATCTCGAGCAAATTTTCATTGAGCTGATGGGCAACGATTTTCTCATTAGCTGGTTCCCCTGCAGCCATAAACAGCGCTACCCAAGAGATACAACCAAAGAATAAGGTGGTTTTTGCTTTATTAAGGTGGGTCACTTCTTCGAAAATAATACTGAGCAATGCGAGCACGGCCAGTAAGATGAGAAAGGTATTTAACATAACTGCAATTCCAACTGCTGTTTTGATGTCGTAGGGCGACTTGAGTCAACCTAAAGATTGGGCATATCAAGGCTAAATTAAGCTAGCCGTGTTAGCGCGTGCGGATCAGAACATAATGGGCTAGAGAACGCAACTGTTAGCTGTAACTCAATTTAATGCTTCTTTGTGATGTCTATCTCATGCTTTTGGGTTGCTAATTAGTTTTATATATTGGTTATTGTGATTATTGCAGCGTTATTAACTGTATTGTTTGATTTGATTACCGCGTTAAAAGTGAGATCTACGATTAAAGTCTAAGCAGTTAGTTTGCATATTCTTCAATTAATTTTTATTCAGGTCGTTATTCCTGAATTGTCATGCCTATGTAGGCAGGCATTTTTAATGCTTGCCTTTTGAATGAGTGCCCGCTAGGAAGTAGAGTGCTCTTAGCACTCAGTCCTGCAGAATTCTGCGTCTTGAGCTTGTTTGGGTATCAATACTGGATATTGTGTTTTGGAGTAGAGGAAAATGACATTTGTTATCTGGAGTCTTTTGCTTTTAGGCTCACTCGTTTGGTTAACGTATTGTGGTAAGCAACTTATTGCGCTGGGCTTGATGGGTTGGCCTTAGCACGTTATTGAGCATATCCACTTGACCTTACAATTCATGGTAGCTGCGAAAATATTTAAATCGGCTTTAGGTTCTAAAAAGTCTGATCGTTATTAAAGTGACACAAAGTTAACTAAATCTAATAAAAGCAAAGGGACGCATTGGCGTCCCTTTGTTATGTTTAAACGGCTTAAATACTAAAGCTTAGGCTTAACTTGCCGCTTTCATGCTAGCCAATACGCGATCAGCCGCTTCTAAGGTTAAGCGCATTTCTTCTTCGCCATGGGCCATTGACAGGAAGCCTGCTTCATAGGCACTTGGCGCTAAGTAAACACCTTCATCTAGCATGCCGTGGTAGAAAATACGGAACTGTTCGATATTGCATTGGGTCACTTGATCGAAACGAGTGATCTCGGGTTGTTCCGTGAAGAAGAAACCGAACATGCCACCAACATAGTTGATCGCCATTGGAATACCGTGCTTATCCGCAGCCGCTTTAAAGCCTTCTGCAATACGTTTGGTTTTCGCGCTCAGTGCTTCGTATAGACCTTCTTCACACAGGGCTTCCATTTGTGCCAGACCCGCTGACATCGCAATGGGGTTACCCGATAACGTACCCGCTTGGTAAACCGGACCTGTAGGAGCGATAAATTGCATCACATCTTTACGGCCACCGAAAGCCCCCACTGGCATACCGCCACCAATCACTTTACCGAGTGTGGTTAAGTCTGGTGTGACGCCGTAGTAACCTTGAGCGCCACTTAGTGATACACGAAAACCTGTCATCACTTCATCGATAATCAACAGCGCGCCAAACTCATCACACATATCACGCAGACCTTGAAGGAAACCAGGGACAGGTGGAATACAGTTCATGTTGCCAGCAACGGGCTCGATGATGATGCAAGAAATCTCAGTTGGATACTGCTCGAACAGGGTTCTAACTGAATCTAAATCGTTATACACAGCCGTTAAGGTGTGTTTGGCGAAATCTTCAGGAATACCGGGTGAGCTAGGTTGACCTAACGTTAACGCGCCAGAACCGGCTTTCACTAACAGGCAATCTGCGTGGCCGTGGTAGCAGCCTTCAAATTTTAAGATCTTGTCACGATTGGTAAAACCGCGTGCCAAACGGATAGCACTCATAGTGGCTTCTGTACCTGAACTCACCATGCGTACTTGCTCGATAGAAGGCACCATAGAGATGACTTTTTCGGCCATTTGCACTTCAAGCTCAGTTGGCGCACCAAAAGATAAGCCATTTTCTACCGCTGCTAATACCGCAGCACGGATTTTAGGATGGTTGTGGCCGAGGATCATCGGGCCCCAAGAACCGACATAGTCTATATAAGCTTTACCATCGGCATCGTAAATATAAGCGCCGTTAGCTTTTTCAATAAACAGGGGCGAACCGCCTACACCATTAAATGCACGAACCGGAGAGTTAACGCCGCCGGGGATGGTTTTTTTAGCCTGTTCAAATAGCGCTTCGGAACGGGTCATGTTTAGTCCTTAAAGTCTGTAGCCAATTAGCGATCGGCTTTACGTGAATACCAATTAACCGGACACTCATATTTTTCGAGTTGATTATCAACGCCGAGTGTCAATGCAAACAAAGCCATGCGAATTAACAGCCCATTATCCGCCTGTCTGAAGATAGCAAGATTGGGATGGCTATTTAAATCATTATCTAACTCATTGGCTTGCGCCCGTGAATCCCTTGGAAGCGGGTGCATAATGACAGTGTTAGATTTGCAATGCTGAGTGTAAATACTGCGATTTAAGCGGAACTTGCCGCGATACTTATTTGCTTCTTCCTGTGAAGGGAAGCGTTCTTCTTGAATGCGAGTGAGATACAAAATATCTGCTTGATCTAAATGGCCTTCAAGTTGGTCGGTTATTTTGATGCTATGGCCAGCATTTTCAATGTCGGAGTTCACATAATCAGGCATAGCTAATTCAGCGGGTGAAATCAGTGTGAAACTGATGTTTTTATACATGCAGAGTAAACGCGACAGTGAATGTACAGTACGGCCAAATTTTAAGTCGCCGACCATAGCGATGTGCATGCCATCGATACCGCGGCCAGCACATTTGAGTTCTTTTTGGATAGTGTATAAATCGAGTAAAGCTTGGGTCGGATGCTCGTTCGAACCATCGCCGCCGTTGATCACTGGGACGCGGCTGCCTTCAGCAAACTCTTTGACCGAGTAAGAGTCTGGATGGCGCATGGCAATGACATCAGAATAGGTGGATAACACCCGCGCCGTATCGTACAGGGATTCACCTTTAGATAAAGACGATGAAGCCATGCCTGTGGTTTCACGTACATGGCCGCCGAGCAAGTTAAAGGCACAGCCAAAACTCACGCGGGTACGGGTACTCGGTTCGAAAAACAGGTTACCTAAAATGGCGCCATCGAGCACATTATTGCGCTTCTCTCGAAGTGCATAGGGCATCATGCGGCTAGCGACATTAAAAATAGTTTGGATTGAGTCAAGATCTAACTGGTTTACGGAGAGGATATGGGATCCTTCGAACTGATTCATCAGCCTGTTTTCCAATTTGCTAGGGGGCATTTTAAGCAGCATTATCGCGCTTATCTGCCCTGATGTTATGTAGGGTGGCTGAGGCGCGATTGTAGCAGAAGCGCTGGGGCAACGAAATAGCCACATTGCCACTGTGTTAGATTTTTGCGATGAAGCCCAAAGCTTTTAATCTGCCGTCTCAGGTTTGAATCAAAATTAGGTATTGAATAGCGGCTAGATTTTGAAGCGATATTAGGCTTGGCCTGAACGAATCTCATGTTGTAGGTTCGACCAACTGATCACCCCAACCACATTGTCTGGTGTATCTTGATAGATAAACACCTCACCGCAGCGTTTGGGCGACAATAGTGAATAGACTTCATTGAGGGTGGTGCTGTCGCTTAGCCCTTGCATGGGATGGCGTGATAGCGTGGTACTGTCATCATAGGATTGCATTTCAAGACTAAGCATTTCGATAATGCCATCGGCATTGCGGACTAGCACAGGGCGACCTTCGGCGCGTTTTAGCACTTCGAGTAACAATTCATCGTTGTTATTGACGATAACAAAGCGTTTATCCATTAAGGCTCGTACGCCTTTTTTCTGCAGTGCTAAATTCACGGGGGCGACCTTATAACCTAGTCCCATAATTTCTAATTGCTTAAAGAAAATGGAGTCGGTCTTAAAACCCTGATAAGCAATTAAAAAAGCCGGAATTGTTACAAACATTGCCGGTAAAATAATGCTGGCGTCATTAGTCATTTCTAACAGGGCGACTAAGGCGGCCAGCGGCGCGCTTAAACACACGCCCATCATGGCTGTCATGCCGATCACAGTGTAAAGCCCTACATAAGGGGCGATGGACGGGAATAAGATAGCGCTGATCAGCGCCAAAATCGCCCCGAGCAGCGCGCCGATACCATAAAGTGGACCAATTAAACCGCCGGGAATACCTAAGCCAATCGCCGCAATAGTGGCAATGATTTTGGCAAATAATAGGGCGATTAACAGCAATAGGCTTGGATGTTGGCTAATGGCTTCGCCAATAGCGAGATCGCCTGTGCCAAGGGCTTGTGGCAATACTAGACCTATTAAGGTGGTGACGCTGCCCGCCAGTAATAGTCGGTAAATGAGTGGCCAGTTTTGACCCGTCGCGGTGACTTTTAAGAGTGAGTAATTAAACAGCGCCGCGGCGCAGCCTAATACCACGCCGCCAATGGCGAGAATAGGGTAATGGTCTAAGGGAATGTGGATCACTTGAATACGGTCAAATTCGTGCACATTACCAAACACCAGTTGGCTTGAAACTGCGCCACAAATTGCTGATAGCATAATCGGGAAAAAGTAATGGATTTTATATTCACGTACTATCACTTCGAGTACAAAAATCACCGCCGCCAAGGGCGCGTTAAACGTTGCGGCAATCCCTGCTGCAATGCCACTGGCACACATGATGCGTACGCTATTATCGGGAAGATTGAATTTTTCAGCAAGAAAACTGGCGCTGACAGCACCCAGATGAATGGCTGGACCTTCACGGCCGACTGAGAAATTTGTGCCAAGGGCAAAGAGTGCTTGAAAAAATTGCCCAGCGGCGGATTGTAGGGGGATTTTACCATAATGCAGTTTAACTCTATGTAACACATAGGCTATTCCCATACGTTTGTAGCGTTTGGAGCCCAAATTCGCCACTATCCAAATTAATATTGCGCCTAAAAGGGGTAACAGGGCTCGCCAGTCGGCGACGTTCCCCGTAAAATCCAGCGCCTGTATTTGGGTGTAATGATTAGCCCAAACGAGCAAGAGTCGAAACAGTAAGATCACACAGGATGCAAAAACAGCAAATAACAGTGCCAGTATGCACAGCTGTGCACTGATGCGCGCTTGAGATAAATGGTCACGTAGCTCATTGGTTAAATACTTTTTGGCTGTGACGATGGCATGTTGGATAGCGACTTTATTTATCGTTAATTGCACTACATTGGCCTGAGTTGTATTGTATCGAACTCGTTCTTGAGTTGATTGTATTTTATATAAGGGGCTGTTACCTAATGCCAAATTATCATCGTTGGCTAGATCGGCTGCAAGTGATGGATCTCAAGTATCGTCCATCTTCAGTATATTTATCGCTTTTAGTGTTAGTTTCTATTCTTTTTGGGGCTTGGATAAGTTTTCTGCTATTAAGCAGCGATGAGCCTGTTGTTAAGCATATCAGCAGCAAGACTCAACGCTTGACCGCTGAGTTAGAGGCACAGACCCAACTACTTGCAACCCGAAATTTAGAGCTGTCCGTCGAGCGAGAGGCTAATACCCAAATGCAAGAAATGTTTGGCCAGCAAATGAAAAAGCAAAAAGAATTGGAACATGAACTGGCGTTTTACCGCAGCATTATGACACCGGATGATAATGCTGAAGGTGTCGCTATTCACGGACTTGAAATGACGCCGGGCGCTTTGGCCGATGAATACCATCTCAAGTTGGTGTTGACTCAGTTGCAAAAGCGTAAGCAAGCTATTCAAGGTCGAACTGAATTGACGCTCATTGGTGTGCAAGATGGCAAATCTGTTAGCTTGAGTGTGAACAAACTCACGGGTTCTAAGTTGGAATTTGATTTTCGCTATTTTCAAGTCATAGATACCAAGGTCACTGTTCCTGCTGGCTTTAATTTACAACAAGTGAAAGTCAAAGTGCTGGTGCCTTCGAGCCGCTGGACTAAGAATTCGCAGACCGAACATGTCTATAGTGCCCCTGAGTTATTACAGGGTGAAAAAGAACCACGGGTAATACTTGAACAAAACAGTCAGGTAAAGGATAATTTGCCCCAGAAAACTGATGTAAGAGGTAGTAATGACTGATCAAGCTGATACAGCAATGCCAATCCAATTTACCGATGCGGCAGCCGCTAAGGTGAAAGGTTTGCTGGAAGAAGAGCAAAATCCTGCACTTAAGCTACGAGTCTATGTGACTGGTGGTGGTTGTTCTGGATTTCAGTACGGCTTTACCTTTGATGAAAAGGTTAATGACGGCGATTTTACGATAGAAAAACAAGGCGTTCTCTTGGTTGTCGATCCTATGAGCCTACAATATTTAGTCGGTGGTGAAGTGGATTACACTTCAGGACTGGAAGGTTCTCGCTTCTTCGTGAAAAACCCTAACGCAACCACAACTTGTGGCTGTGGTGCCAGTTTCTCTGTGTAAAAATTTTTTCTGTTTAATGATGACTAACTTTGCATCTTTTTAGGCGTGGAGTGAGATCAAAAAAGCCGTCGCAATGACGGCTTTTTGTTGGGCTAAATTTATTTTCTACAAGAGCTTAGCTCATGATGTTCAGGTTAAGCTTAGGCTTAAACCATGCCTTTACCTTTTTATCAAAGGCTATCCAAACTTGCAGCAATGACAAGACGATCAAAGCGATAAAAATTATATAGTCAGGCAGTTTTCCCTGCCATTCACCTAAGTACACTGTCGTTGGACCTACCACTAAGTTGCCCGGATCGTACATGATCACTGGCAGCATGCTAATCAATCCAAGCTGCACGACTGTGTAGCCGCGCAGCATGATAAGCCCTGCTTTTTGCCGACCGATAATGGCAATCACCATCAGGAGGGTTAGCAGACAAAATAACACCCCTTGTTTAGCGATTAAGCCACTCACTGACGCAACAACATACACTAGCAATAGGGCAATGAGTCGTTTCGGAAAGTGCTGACTAAGGGCTGTACTTGCCTCTGGTGTCGGTATCGCCGATTTTTGCTCGCTCATAGGCATTCTCGTTTAGCGATAGCGATTAGTGGCTTTGCTTAGGCGCTAATCTTTGATCTAACTCATAAGGTGGGATTACCACACCTAAATCATCTAATACTGGGAATACGGCGACAAAGAGGTCGTCATCTTCCATGCCTGGCACCCATCTTTCGTGAAATTCGTCGAGTGGAATCGCTAACGTTTGGCAATCACTCCATTCATCCACAGCCCAAGAATCAGCGGCTTCTTCGGTTGGCCACATTGGGATGCAATCTTCTTCTTCAGTGGTTAACATCACGCAACCGTCTTGATCTTGTAATGTCCAAAGTATTTTGTGTTCTTTAACTTGTTCAACGAGGTAATCGTAACGGGCTTCTGGCGTCATTGCTGCTGTCTCAGCGAGGTTTTTAACAGTCTTGCTCATGAAAAATATCTCTTTTGCTTGGATAGGGCGAAGCCTGTTGTGTCTCTAATGTAAAAACCTAGGGCACAGCAAAATTCGCCAGTTGGCTAAATGGTAACATTAGAGCGGGATTAGAAAAAGAACAACAGCGCCAAGAGAGCGCTGTTGTGTTAGATCTTCGGCTTTTATTCTGCCGCGTGGAAGTAGCGATAGATAAAGCCCGCCAAAATGGCACCGGCAATCGGTGCTACCCAGAACAACCAGAGTTGTGATACCGCCCAGTCACCGACAAACAGTGCAGGGCCTGTGCTACGCGCTGGGTTCACCGAAGTATTGGACACAGGAATACTAATAAGGTGAATTAAGGTTAAACCTAACCCTATGGCAATTGGGGCAAATCCCTTAGGCGCTCGCTCATCGGTGGCTCCTAAAATAATAATCAAGAAGAACAGTGTCATAACGATTTCACAAATCATCACCGACAGCATGCTATAGCCACCTGGTGAATGCTCACCAAAACCGTTAGAGGCAAATCCGCCCGCGAGTGAAAATCCCTCTTGTCCTGAAGCGATGAGATACAAGATGCCTGCGCCAACAATTCCACCCGCGACTTGGGCTACGATATAGGGCAATAATTCTGCTGCCGGAAAACGTCCCCCAGCCCAAAGGCCGAATGACACTGCAGGGTTGAGATGACAACCTGAAATATGGCCAATCGCAAAGGCCATGGTTAATACGGTTAATCCAAAAGCTAAAGCGACGCCGAGTAAGCCTATGCCTACTTCTGGAAATGCGGCGGCAAGTACAGCACTACCACACCCTCCAAGGACTAACCACAAGGTGCCGAGAAATTCTGCCGCCATTTTTTGTGACATGTTCATTGTTTGATTTCCTATTCTTTTAAAGACGCTTGTTTGTTAATCAGTGCGTCTTTATTCCTAATTTACCTGCCTATTAGCGGATCTTGTCTGAGTGAGCAAAATCGCGCTGTAGACATGAGTTCCCTTAAAACCAGTTTCTTATTGAACGCCTATGAGGCTATTCCTAAGTGTTTGAGCTGTTTATAGCAATATCCTGTATCCGTTTTTACTATAGTGAGACTTGATTAAGCTTCAGTGACGAAACTTTTTTACTCATGCTTCTGTCACTAAATGCTTCAGTAATTAAGAATAGATGGCTTTAAAATAGCTGCTGATTTTCTTGAGAAATTTAGGCTGGAAGAGGGGGGAAAGATTAGTTTGTCTTTTAAAGACAACAAGAGCTTCATGTAGAAGCTCTTGTTTAGGTTATCGCTTTAGTATTTTGCGACGGCCAATTACTTAGCGCTAAATCGTCCGCCGAGTATGGCTTCACGGGATGCGCCTGTTACTGCAGGGAGATTAGCGGGTAAATCTAAGTGATTGCGCATGGCGAGCCAGGCAAAGGCGATGCCTTCTGCCCACTTAGGATCGACGCCAAGGGCCGAGGTAGTATCCAGCTTATAACCTGGTAATAAGGCTGCAAGACGCTGCATCAGTTGACCATTAAATGCACCGCCGCCACAGACGAATAATTCCCCTTCATTGGATAGTTTTATAATGTCTTGGGCTATGCTGTGGCAGGTTAAATCCAATAAAGTTGATTGAATATCTTCTTCATCTAAATGATTAAAGGGCGATAATTGCTGCTCTAACCAAGCTTGGTTAAACAGTTCGCGACCAGTGCTTTTAGGGTAAGCAAGGGAAAAATACGGATGCGAAAGCAACTGAGTTAATAAGCTTTCATCAGTTTTTCCGGATGCAGCCCATTCGCCATTTTTATCGAAGGGTTCACTTTTAACCTGTTGCATCCAGGCATCAATTAAGGTGTTGCCTGGCCCTGTATCAAAGCCTAAGACTTCTTCGCTATTGCCCGGCAGATAGGTGATATTGGCAATACCACCAATATTGAGGATGACACGTTTTTTACCGACTTGGGCAAAGGTTTGCTGGTGGAATGCGGGTACTAAGGGCGCGCCTTGCCCACCAAGGGCAATATCTTTGCGACGAAAATCGGCAATGACATCTATGCCTGTTTCGGTCGCAATAGTATTAGGATCGCCTATTTGTAAGGTAAAACCCACTTCGAGGTTTGGCATATGGCGCACAGTTTGACCATGGCTACCAATGGCGATGACATCTTCTTTCGCAATAGCACATTTAGCCATCAGATTATTGACTGCTAAGGCAAATAGCTGACCCACATTTCGATCTAAACGGCCGAGGCGGTTAATTTCATCTGAGCTGGGTAAGCACAGGCGCTGTAGACCTTTGAGTAAATGGCTCGGAATAGCTTCGGTATGACTTGCGATAAGCTGCGGCTGCGCGCCTGAAAAGTCGACCAATACTGCATCGACACCGTCCATGCTGGTGCCTGACATCAGTCCAATATAATAAGCGTTTTTCATTGGGAGGAATCCATCCGTCGTTATTGCATTGCCAATTGCGTTTGCTTGTTTTGCGAAAGTGTAGTCATCAATTGCTTGCTAAGTGCATCGAATTGATTTTTTTCTTTTCTCGCAATTGATTCGGATTTCGGTAGCGTAATCGTTCTCGGGTTGCGGTGTACGCCATTGACGATAAATTCGTAATGTAAATGAGCCCCAGTGACACGGCCTGTTTTACCTAAAGTACCAATAATTTGTCCTTGCTTAACGTTGGCGCCTTTGCTGACATTACGTTTTGTGAGGTGTAGATATTTGGTGGTATAGGTATCGTTATGTTTGATAAACACATAGTTACCGTTGAATTGATTATAACCAGACTCAATAACGCGTCCACTACCCGCAGCTTTAATGGGCGTGCCAATGGCTGCGACATAGTCTACACCGCGATGGGCTTTGACTTGGCCTGTCACTGGGTGCAAACGTCTTGGGTTAAAGTTGGAGCTGACATACTTAAAATCGACCGGTGAGCGCAGGAAGGCTTTACGCATGCTAGTGCCATTTTCGGAATAATAGTTACCGTCGGTATAGCGAATGGCAGTATAGCGCTCATCTTGGTTAACAAATTCTGCAGCTAAGATATTACCATTCCGCAAAAATTCACCATCGGCATATTCTTGCTCGTAAATAATGGCGAAGCTGTCGCCTTCGCGTAAGTCTAAGGCAAAGTCGATATCCCAGCCGAATACGGTCGATAATTGTAATATCTGGTTGGCAGACATGCCTGCATCGACGGCGGCATTCCAGAAATTGCTCTTAATTTTGGCACTGGTGAAATGGTTGCGGATTTCCACATCCTTTTCGGAGATTTTTTCGTTGTATTGCTCTTGGCTTTTAGTGATGACTAGCGTGGAAATAGCATCGACCCGATAACGCACTTCAGTCAAATTACCGTTTGCATCCTTTGAAATCACAATTTCTTCGCCCGGCATTATCTTAAGTAAGTTTTGCTTGGCTAAAGGCAACTGGGTGATTTCATAAACATCTTTGCTGGTTAAGCCAGCGCGATCAAATACCGCAGCTAAAGTATCACCATTTTTGACGTTAAAATGTTCGACATCTCTGTGAAGAGCGCTTTCGTGGGATCCTGCGGCTTGATTATTGACTCCACCTGCAGCAAGCGCATCGGGTGAGGATAACGGTTCAGCCGTTGTCGGAGCATTATCTGTTTGACCTTCTGGCAACTCAGGGCGTTCAGGCGAGCGAAAAGCTAAGGGCACATCATAACGGGTGTTGATTTGAGCTTGGTCATCAATGCTAGTGGTTTGTCTTGAAGCTTGCGCTTCTTCAGAAGGTAGAAGCATGGTTATCATTGTGATAACTGAAAGAATGCTAAGGAGAATTTGATGCTTTTTAGGCAACAATTTAAATAACGTTATAACCTTTCCCATTGACGCCGATACCAATAACCAGAGACTTAAATAATCCCGTTAGTGTACACACTTTCAATTGTGGTGGCTAACAAGTAACATAAGTCTCTTCATTTTATGATCATGGCCTTAGGAGTCCCTGCCGAGATGGCTGATTTAGACCAAGTATTAGCAGAAATTAGACGTGGTACCGATGAGATTTTACTCGAAGCGGATCTGCTGGAAAAACTCAAAGAAGGACGTCCACTCCGTATTAAGTTAGGCGCTGACCCTACCGCTCCGGATATCCATCTTGGACACACTGTAATCTTGAATAAATTAAGATTATTCCAAGAGTTAGGTCATGAAGTCATTTTTTTGATTGGTGACTTTACTGGTATGGTGGGGGACCCAAGTGGTAAAAATAGCACACGTCCGCCGCTCACCCGTGAACAAGTTTTAGCGAACGCGGAAACCTATAAAGAACAGGTTTACAAGATCCTCGATCCTGCTAAGACTCGTATCGAATTCAACTCAAGCTGGTTAGAGCCATTGGGCGCCGCTGGTATGATCCGTCTCGCGTCTAAGCAAACTGTGGCTCGTATGATGGAGCGTGATGACTTTAAGAAGCGTTATGCCTCGGGTCAGTCGATTGCGATTCATGAGTTTATGTATCCTTTACTTCAGGGCTATGACTCAGTTGCGCTGCAGGCCGATGTTGAGTTGGGTGGTACAGATCAAAAGTTCAACCTGTTAATGGGCCGTGAACTGCAAAAAGCCGAAGGCCAAAAGCCACAAGCTGTGATCATGATGCCGCTGCTCGAAGGTTTAGACGGCGTGAAGAAAATGTCTAAATCGGCGCATAACTATATTGGCGTGAGCGAACCTGCCAACGAAATGTTTGGCAAGCTGATGTCAATTTCGGATGACTTGATGTGGCGCTACTTTGAACTACTGTCATTCCGCCCACTGGCTGAAATTGAACAGTTTAAGCAAGATGTGGCGAATGGGTCTAACCCACGTGACATTAAAATCGCCTTAGCTAAGGAAATTATCACACGTTTCCACGATGCAGCGTCTGCCGAAAGTGCGCATCAAGCCTTTGTCGATCGTTCTAAGGGCATGATCCCCGATGATATCGAAGAAATTGAGTTAGTTGCGGGTGAAGGTATTGCGATTGCCAATCTGTTGAAAGACGCAGACTTAGTGTCGTCGACTTCAGAGGCGATGCGGATGATCAAGCAAGGCGCGGTGAAGATGGACGGCGAAAAGCTAGAAGATAGCCGTATGACTTTGTTCGCGGGTACTGTTGCTGTATTCCAAGTCGGTAAACGTAAGTTTGCCAAAGTGACGTTGGTTTAGTTAGGTTTACGCTACAGTAAGTTTAAACGAACAAAAAGAGCGCCTTAGGGCGCTCTTTGTTTTTGAATCTTTTGATAATACAAGATTAAGGCGCTGTATTGGCCTCATGCTCGGCGATATTACATCTGTCGGTGCCAAAGTGTTGCCCACCACTGCATTTCCATGCCAATTGGGCCGAACTTACCTGCCAAAGTTTAGCGTTTTGTTTCAGTGAGATAATCAACAGCATCTGTGGATGCTGCTTGGAAAGCTCGCTCACTTGATAGGTTAAAATGCCGTCTTTATTGGTTTGAGTTCGCACTAAGGTAAATTTGTTGCCTGCATATTGGCTGCTGATTTTATTGGGATCTTCCGACCAAGGCTGATGTTGCGCCTGAGCGGTACGTAGTTGTTGATTAAAATGGCTTACTGGCTGAACGGCGTAGGAAACGATAATGGGCTGTAAAGCCTGTGCTTTGGGGGCCAGTATTAAGCCATTAAGGGCGAGAAGGGCTATCAATCCAAAAAACTTCATACAAACCTCATTGAAACGAAACGGCTCAGTCAATTTTTCAAAGGTGAAATACGCAGCGGTATTGACTCATTGTTAGTTTCGACTCGTTTTTAGGGATCAAGTTTCAAAGACGGATAAATTTTGTGACTACTGCATCGCTAATTGGTCTGACATGGTCTGGTAATCGATTAGGTCGACATGTTCCGTTACTCTGCGATTGAGCATGTCGATCTTAAGGCTTGTCACACCAGGTATCGCAACATCGATGATTTTCCCCGGTTTGCCAAATTGTTCACCTGGACCCTTGAAATGATAGTTACCTATCATCACTACTAAAGAGCCTGCGTTATACATGTGTTCTATGTTGAAGTTGTACTCGAGCACGCCCTCGTGGGCGCGCTCAAGGAAGTCGATGATGAAGCGGCCGCCAGTGTATTTTCGGTTGGCGGTTTTGTCGAAGAAGACGCTTTCGCGGTTATAGAATTTTCGCAGTGTCTTATAGTCGTGTTCAGTCAGCGCATTCATATATTTTACGGCTAACTGCTGTTCTTGTGGCATTTCACCTGAGTTGGCTTGCGCCGCTGCAGGATTGAGGGCTGGAACAAAAATGAGGCACAAAATAAAACACAATATTCGCAAACTATTCCCTCTTGGTCTTGAGATCAAAGGCCGGTAATGAAAGATGCCACTTGATGGCACTTAAGCGGATTAACAGGGCACTGGCCATCGCCAGAAACAGCGCCATTTTTTCGCCCATACCGTAGGCTAAGCTCACGGTATAGCCGATACCACCTATGATCGAAGCTGTGGCATAGACTTCTGTGCGTAAGACCATAGGAACTTGTCTACACAGTAAGTCTCGAATAATGCCTCCTCCCACGCCAGTGATCAAGCCCATTACGACGGCAATCATCCCACTCAAGCCCATATTGAGGGCCTTTTCAGCACCTATCACGGTAAAGAGGGCCAATCCAAAGGCATCTGCGACGGGTAAAATATACTCGGGTACCTTACGAGGGCGACGGACTAATAGCAAACAGACGAGCACGGTCGCGAGGATCACTATGATGTAATTCGGGTCGCGGATCCAGAACACTGGCGTTGCACCAATTAAGGCATCACGAATACTGCCACCACCGACAGCGGTAACCGAGGCGAGCACGATAACGCCAAAGGGGTCCATTCTATGGCGTCCAGCGGCAAGTGCGCCGGATAATGCAAATACAGCGGTACCCCATAAATCAAAAAAGTAGATCCACTGGCTCATTTACTCATCTCTTTGATATGGATATTTAATGCGTCAACAGAGATGCGGATTTCAATCACAGATAAAATCAGTGAATAGAGCAAGAGCAGTAGGCTAGCGCCAAAAATCACTGAGCCGGTTTTATTAAAGCCTATATAGATAAAAATCATACACAGTACGCATAGGGCAAAGCTTGACACGCCTGCTTCCTGCATTCGACGAATGATAGTAATACGCTGGCTCAGGTTCTTAATTTGATCTTTATGTACGGGTTTTTCACCATTGCTTAAATTTCGGATTAATGCGGCTAAGGCAAAAAAACGATTGGTATAAGCTAATAATAACAATGAGATAGCAGGAAATAACAACGCAGGTGTTGTTAATGAAACATGCATGTTTTCGAGCAAGATGGTCAGCCTTTAACTTCACGTTGAGATAATGCGGCATCATATCACAGGCTTTGTAACCAACGTAAACTTGCCCATAACAAGGGCAGTATAATGATAAAGCTAAACCAGATAGCACAGGCACGTGAGGTCAGCTTAATTGCAGGCGTGATGTCATCACAGGTTGGCTGCGGACCGTAGCACAATTTATCCACATTGATACGCACGCCAGCAAACTTCTGTGGTCCACCGAGCTCGATTCTCAAAATACTGGCCACGAGATTCACACTGAGAACATAACCTCGAATAGCGTGATGATTTTTAGGGGCTCTAAAAAGTTTTGCAAACGCCTTAGGCCCGCCTTGAATGGCGAGCGACAGGCTCCACAACCAAGCCGGAATCGCCAGCAAGATAATCGATACACCATTCACAGTACTGCAGAAATGTTGATACTTTGGTTGAATGGGCGGCCAGCTCAATTCGAGTTGTTTGAGCATTCGCACAGCTAGCACTAGCGGTGCTCCAGCAATAGCGAAAAAGAAAATGGTCGATGCTGTGCCGTAAATAGGCGCTGTGGCGAGTTTTTCTATGGTGGCTTTGGCTAGGCCGATTTCCGACAAACTATCGGTATCGCGCACTACCCAAGGCTGTAAAAGCTTTTTTGCGCTGGCATTGTCTCCACGTTTTAAGGCTTTAGCGATTTCATCGGCGACTTGGCTAAACCCTGCATCGGTTAAGCATAGATAAAGCACCAAAAATTCGAAAAACCATGGAAAGGCGGCCAGTTCGAGCAAAAAGGTGATAATGGCCCAAAACGGAAACAGTAACAGCATCATAGCTAAAAAGCCTGCTGTGGCTTGTTGGCTTGGAGAGCGTTCTGGGCGATTTACCTTGGCGGCGAGTTGCTTAGCTAAATGGCCAAACCAAATAAGCGGCTGCATTTCCCGTGGTAATGGCGCTAACCGCGCCAATAACAAAGCAAAAAAAAGTACCAAAAAGCCTTCAAACAAAGCGCCATCTATCTCGACAAGTTGTTGATAAAAAGAGGTGTGCATTCGGTACTTTCCACTTAAGTGATTATTTTATTGCGCTAGGATTCAGTTGCTCAAGCAGCAACATCACCATCAGAGCCGAGTGATAACCCGCTTTGACAATATAAGAGTCGAAATCCACTGGCGAGTCATTGTTGGCGTTATCCGATAAAGAGCGGATCACCACAAATGGCACTCCAAACTGATGACAAACTTGAGCGATTGCCGCGCCTTCCATCTCACAGGCAGCCATAGTCGGGAAGTTTTTGAGCATGGCTTGGGTGCGAACAGGATCGCAAATAAAGCTGTCGCCAGTACAAATCAAACCTTCAATCGCTTTGACTTCACCCAGTTGAGCAATCGCTTTGTTGGCTGCTTCAACTAAATGTGCGGCAGGAATAAACGCAGCAGGTTGCTGCGCCATTTGGCCAATTTCATAACCAAAGGCGGTGACATCCACATCATGGTGACGCACTTCAGAAGAAATCACGATATCGCCAATGGCCAGCGAATCCACAAAACCACCGGCAGAACCAGTATTGATCACCGCATCCGGCGCATATTTTTCGATGAGTAGCGTGGTCGCAATACTTGCGGCGACTTTACCTATGCCTGAGCGAGTCACTACTACGTCTTTACCCGCGAGAGTACCAGCAATAAATTCAATACCAGCAATGGTTTGCGATGTCGCATTTGTCATGGCGGCGATCAGGTGAGCGACTTCTGGCTCCATTGCGCCAATAATTCCAATTTTCATGGGAGACCTTTTTGATTCAACACTTAAAGAGTGGGACACGGGAATGCTGGCTAATATACCACACAGTTTTATGCAGTCGTTATGGCGAGATTGGGATTGCTTGATAATCGCGGGGTAAAACGCGGGAGGGTTAACGAAAAAAGTGCGCTCCTAAGATGCACGCTTTCATCTATCTATTTTATCCATCAACCGATTGCGATAAGTCACTAGCCAATGGCTGAACTCGTTTGCACGAGTCCAGCCATTGGAGTGCTTGTTAAAATGACAAGGGTAAAATGTTTTTTACCTGTAAAACAAACACGTTGGCGCTTAATCTATAGCGCTTAGTCTAAGTAATTAAGAATACCTTGGGCGGCATCGCGACCTTCGGCAATGGCTGTCACGACTAAGTCAGAACCACGCACCATATCACCACCGGCAAACACCTTCGGGTTGGTGGTTTGGAATGGGTTTTCATCTAACTTACTCGCTTTGACTCGGCCCCATTGATCGAGCTCGATACCGTGTTCGGCAAACCAAGGTGCTGGGCTAGGTTGGAAACCAAAGGCGATAATAATGGCATCGGCTTCGAGCAATTGTTCGCTACCAGTAATCGCTTCGGCGCGTTGACGACCGCTTGCATCGGCCTTGCCCATGGCTGTTTCGACGCATTCAATGCCGATCACTTTGCCATTTTGGGTTTTAATCGCCACAGGTTGACGGTTAAACAGGAAGCTAACGCCTTCCTCCCGCGCATTTTGCACTTCACGACGTGAGCCTGGCATGTTGGCCTCGTCCCGGCGGTAAGCACAGACTACGCTGCTGGCACCTTGTCTGACGGCTGTGCGCACACAATCCATCGCAGTATCACCACCGCCTAATACCACCACACGTTTACCTTCAAGGTTCAGGTAGGGCGTTTCAGTATTCTGGGTGCCCATTAAATGATGGGTGTTACCAATCAAATAGGGCAGGGCTTGGTATACGCCTTGGGCATCTTCACCCTCAAGGCCTGCTTTCATCGCGGTATAGGTGCCCATACCGAGGAAGACGGCATCGTATTCTTCGAGCAGTTTAGTAAATGGGATGTCCTTACCGACAGTGACACCGAGTTTGAACTCAATGCCCATGCCTTCTAATACACTGCGACGGGTCGCCATAACGGCTTTGTCGAGTTTAAAAGACGGAATACCGTAGGTGAGTAGACCACCAATTTGTGGATATTTATCAAAGACCACAGCTTTAACACCGTTGCGAGACAGAATATCCGCGCAGCCTAAACCCGCAGGACCCGCACCGACAATCGCCACTCGTTCAGGGCGTGGCGTGACCTTGCTCATATCGGGGCGCCAGCCTTGGGCGATCGCTGTGTCGGTAATGTATTTTTCGACATTACCGATAGTGACAGCGCCAAAGTCGTCGTTCAGAGTACAAGCACCTTCACAGAGTCTGTCTTGTGGACAAACACGGCCGCAGATTTCGGGCAGAGTGTTGGTCTCATGTACTAAATCTGCCGCTTCCATGATGCGACCTTGTTCCGCTAGCTTGAGCCAGTTAGGAATATAATTGTGTAGCGGGCACTTCCACTCACAATAAGGATTGCCGCAATCTAAACAGCGGTCCGCTTGCTCAGCCACTTGAGGCTGAGCAAAAGGCTGATAGATCTCAATAAACTGAGTCGCACGTTTAGCCGCAGGGTGTTTAGCGGGGTCTTTACGACCCACTTCAATAAATTGAAAATCGTTACTCATGCGCCATTACCCCGCTTTTACAACTAATTCTGGGCTCGATTTCTCTAATTTGAGCAGATCGGCCACGGCAATATTTTTAGGTTTTACTAATACGAAGCAATCTAACCAGTTACCAAAATCACTTAAGATCATCTTGGCATGTTCGCTGCCCGTTTCGGCCACGTGGGCTTCAATCAGACCTTTTAAATGTTGTTGATGAATAGGTGATTCGAGTTTTTGAGTATCGACAAGCTCAGTATTCACACGGCGATTGAAGCGGCCGAATTGATCGAACACATAGGCAAAACCGCCTGTCATCCCAGCGCCGAAGTTCACCCCTGTTTTGCCAAGGACAACCACAATGCCGCTGGTCATGTATTCGCAGCCGTTATCGCCAAGCCCTTCAACCACAGCAATCGCCCCAGAGTTACGGACTGCAAAACGCTCGCCTGCTTGACCTGCGGCGAAGAACTTGCCGCCCGTCGCGCCGTAAAGACACGTGTTACCGACAATGGCGCTACGCTCACTTTGGAACGGGCTGCCAATTGGCGGGTAGATGACGATTTGGCCGCCAGACATGCCTTTACCCACATAGTCGTTGGCATCGCCGCAGAGTTTTAACTCAAGGCCAGGACTGTTCCACACGCCAAAGCTTTGGCCGGCACTGCCGTTAAAGCTCAGTTTGACCGGTGCTTTGGTGCCTTTGACGCCGAGTGTGCTTGCGATATAGCCTGACAACGTCGCGCCAACGGAACGGTCTGTGTTGTTGATGCTGTAAGCGGCATCGAAACTCTCGCACTTATCGACAGCGCTTTGGCATTCGTTTAATAAATGCTGGTTAAGCAGCCCTAAATCGGCCGGTGGATTGGTTTCTTGCCAAGTGCGTGACGAGGTTGCAGGCACCTTGGGTTGATACAAAATCGGTGACAGATCTAAGCCTTGTTGCTTCGCGGTTTGGCCTTCGAGGGCATATAACCATTCACTGCGACCGACTAAGTCTTCAAACTTGCTCACCCCTAAGGTCGCCATCCATTCACGTACTTCCTGTGCAACAAACTCAAAGTAAGTCATCACTCGCTCTGGCAGACCATGGTAATGGTTGTCACGCAGGTTTTTATCTTGCGTTGCTACGCCAGTCGCACAGTTGTTCAAGTGGCAAATACGCAGGTATTTACAACCTAGGGCGATCATAGGCACAGTACCAAAACCAAAGCTTTCGGCGCCTAATAACGCGGCTTTAATCACATCGGTACCGGTTTTTAAGCCGCCATCGACCTGCAGGCGAATTTTATGACGTAGACCATTTTCCACTAGCGATTGATGCACTTCGGCTAACCCTAGCTCCCATGGACTGCCCGCATATTTCACTGAGGTAATTGGGCTAGCACCTGTGCCGCCGTCATACCCTGAAATCGTGATCATGTCCGCATAGGCTTTGGCCACGCCGGTGGCGATAGTGCCCACACCGGGTTCTGACACAAGTTTCACTGAAATCAGCGCTTTAGTATTGATTTGCTTCAAGTCGAAAATCAGCTGGGCTAAATCTTCGATAGAGTAAATATCGTGGTGCGGCGGCGGTGAAATCAAGGTCACACCAGGACGTGCATGACGCAGTCCGGCGATTTCAACACTCACTTTATGGCCGGGTAACTGACCACCTTCACCGGGTTTTGCCCCTTGGGCGACTTTAATCTGCAACACATCGGCATTAACTAGATAATGCGCCGTGACGCCAAAGCGTGCCGAGGCAATCTGTTTAATTGCTGAGTTGCGTTCAGTATTAAAGCGGCGTGCATCCTCACCACCTTCACCTGAGTTCGAGCGGCCACCTAAGCGGTTCATCGCGATAGCCAGTGCTTCATGGGCTTCAGGGCTCAAGGCGCCGATACTCATGGCGGCGCTGTCAAAACGTGAATATAGATTTGATGCCGCTTCTACATCGGCGACATCAATCGATGTTTGCGCGCCCTTAATACCGATTAAGTCACGCAGTGTGGCCACGGGACGATTGTCGACGAGTTCGGCGAATTTTTTATAGCTCGCGAAGTCTTTGTCAATCAATGACGCTTGCAAGGTGTTGACCACATCAGGGTTGAAGCAGTGATACTCGCCGCCCTCAACGTATTTCAGCAGGCCACCTTGCGGTAATGGCACATGGGCACGGTAGGCCGCTTTGTGCAGAATAGCTTGGTCTTGGGCGATGTCTGCAAAGCCTGCACCCTCGATGCGGCTAATTACGCCTTTAAAACACAGTTCGATCACTTCGCTGGCAATGCCTATGGCTTCAAATTGTTGGCTGCAACGATAGGAGCCGACAGTGCTGATGCCCATTTTGGACATGATCTTACGCAAGCCTTTTTCGATGCCGTAGCGGAAGTTCAACATCAATGCCGTGGTATCGGTTAAGTCATGGCGTTTTGCCAGTTCGGAAATTGACTCATACACTAAATACGGATAAATCGCCGTGGCACCAAAGCCAAGCAATACAGCAAAGTGATGCGGATCTCGCGCCGATGCGGTTTCAACAATAATGTTGGTGTCGCAGCGCAGGCTCTTATTCACCAGCATTTGTTGCACAGAACCGACCGCCATGGCCGCGGGGATCACTTGCGCCGTTTTACCTATGGCTCTATCCGAAAGGATCAACAAAGTCGTGCCGCTGCGGGCTAAACGCTCGGCTTCGGCTGTGATACGGCGAATGGCACTTTCTAAGCCTTCCTGTGGTTCGTAATTTAAATCGACAATATTGGCGCGATAGTAAGTGCTATCTAATCCCAGTAACTGGTTAAAATCACTGAATAATAAAATAGGTGAATTGAACATTACCCGGTAAGCATGCCCAGTCGTTTCATTGAAGAGGTTCTGTTCACGGCCAATACAAGTGGTCAACGACATGACGTGCTTTTCACGTAAGGGGTCGATAGGTGGATTCGTTACTTGAGCAAATTTCTGCCTAAAATAGTCATACAGTGAACGTGACTTTTTCGACAATACCGCCATAGGTGTGTCGTCGCCCATGGAGCCTGTGGCTTCTTCACCTTGCTTCGCCAATACCCAAATGACTTGTTCTAATTCCTCACGGGTATAGCCAAATTGTTTTTGGTATTGCAGCAATAGTTCAGGGCTTAACTCGCTGGCACCGTGCTGCTCTGAGGCTAAATCTTCCGCTGGCGTTAAAGTACGGCTGTTTTTCGCCATCCACTCTTTGTAAGGGTGGCGGCGTTTAAGATCGTTATCAATTTCAAAAGATTGGTACAGGCGGCCGTTCAAGGTATCTAATACCAGCAATTCGCCAGGCCCAACACGGCCTTTTTCAATCACTTCATCGGCGGCGTAATCCCAAATTCCGACTTCGGAAGCTAAGGTCAAAATACGATCTTTTGTGATCACATAACGCGATGGACGCAGACCGTTACGGTCTACGGCGCAGGCGGCATGGCGACCGTTGGTCATCACAATACCAGCCGGACCATCCCAAGGCTCCATGTGCATAGAGTTAAAGTCGTAGAAGGCTTTTAATTCGTCATCCATTTCTGGATTACTTTGCCAAGCAGGCGGGATCAATAGACGCATGGCACGGTATAAGTCCATGCCACCAGATAACAGCATTTCCAGCATGTTATCTAAAGATGAAGAGTCTGAGCCTGTTTCATTCACAAAGGGAGCGGCCTGCTGCAAATCTGGCAGTAGCGGCGAATTAAACTTATAGGCACGGGCGCGGGCCCATTGACGGTTACCCGTAATCGTATTGATTTCGCCGTTATGGGCTAAATATCTAAACGGCTGAGCTAATGGCCATTTAGGAGAAGTATTTGTTGAGAAACGCTGATGGAATAGGCAGATAGAGCTTTTTAAGCGAATGTCCGCGAGATCGGGATAAAACGCGGGCAAGTCTACAGGCATCATCAGACCTTTATAGACGATAACTTGGCCTGACAAACTCGCGACATAGAAGTCTTTGTCGTCGATGATCTGCTGCTCTAGGCGGCGACGCGCCATATAAAGGCGACGTTCCAAGTCTTTTTCACGCCAGCCAATGGGGGCGTTGATCAGCACTTGATAGATTTGTGGCAGGCTAGCCTTGCCAATTTCACCTAACACATCGGGATTGACAGGCACCTTGCGCCAGCCTGCAATACTTAAGGTTTCACGCTCGAGTTCGCGCTCAAGAATAAACTTGGCTTGGTCAGCCAGTTCATCATCTCGACTTAAAAACAGCATACCTACGGCAAATTTTCTGCTCAAATGCCAATCATTTTCCGCGGCAATCGCTTCAAAAAATTGCACGGGTAATTGCATTAATAAACCACAGCCGTCGCCAGTGCGACCGTCGGAGGCAATGCCCCCTCGGTGCTTCATGCGATCTAGACCATGGATTGCCGTGCGCACTATACGGTGGCTGGCTTCGCCATCCATCTGTGCTATCAACCCAAAACCACAATTGTCCCGCTCAAAACTGGGATGATATAAGCTCATACAAAAACCTCCCTAGACCTCAACTGATTACTACTCGGGGAGAAAATGTAAAGACTTTCTATAGATATGCACCCGAACCACCCAAATTAGCCTGAGATTCAATAAAGGTCAAACCAAAAATTTGCATAAAACATGGGTATTAATTCATGTTTCATACACAAATCACAATTGCCTTACGTTAACGTCAACAGTAAAATGTGCCGTATAACATTATGAATAAAAAGAATTTTAAAAACTATCAAACTCAATATTTACCAAGGTGTAACATGCTGATGGGATTGTTTTTGATTTAGAAATAGTGATTTTTATTGCAAACACAGTAAATAGATAAAAAATTAAAATTGTTGAATTGTTATTCATTTTTGATGTGAGCAAGATCTCAGCGGTAAGCTGGCTAATTTGAGGATGCGCACATTTATGATAATAACGGTATGAGCCAGGCGGGAATTTGATGTAGCGCCAAGAAAACTCTCGCTACCTTATTTACACTAAGCTTTTTCTTCTATTTGTTCACGTATTTTCTTTTCTATTTGTGATTTTATCTTGGTTATTCTCAATGAAGCGATATGAAATTTGGTGGGTGCTCTGATGGGGCTTGATGCATATGTGAACACCTTTGGTGCTGTTTGCAAGGCGCGATATGGCACCCGACTGCGAAAACTCACTATTGATGCTAAGTTTACTTGCCCTAACCGTGACGGCACTTTAGGGCGTGGAGGTTGTACTTTCTGTAATGTGGCGTCATTTAGCCATCAAACCGCTGATGTATTGAGTATTACTGAGCAACTCGAACAGGGTAAGAGCCGCTATCGTGAGGCGAAGCCTCAGGCACAAGCCGATAAATTTATTGCTTATTTTCAAGCTTACACTAGCACTTACGATGAATATCAAGTGTTAATGGCTAAGTACGATGAAGCGGTTAAAGATGGCGAGATAGTCGGTTTATGTGTAGGAACTCGCCCCGATTGTGTGCCGAATAATGTACTGGATTTACTGGCGCGCTATCAGGCAAATGGTGTCGATGTGTGGTTAGAGCTCGGGTTGCAAACAGCCAAAGATGAAACACTGCGTAGAATTAACCGTGGCCATGATTTCGCCTGTTATTGTGACACTGTGTCTAGGGCGAGAGCTCGCGGTCTTAAGGTGTGCACTCATCTTATTCTTGGCTTACCCGATGAAACCCATAGCGATTATATGGCGACTTTAGCTGCTGTATTGCAGCAGGGTGTTGACGGTTTGAAGCTACATCCTTTGCATATCGTCGAAGGTAGCACTATGGCTAAGTCGTGGCGAAGTGGGCGCTTACCTTTATTGAGTCTTGAGGATTATGCCCGCAGTGTCGGCGAGATGATCCGCCATACCCCCTTAGAAGTTATTTTTCACCGTGTCACCGCTTATGCGAAAAAACCTATGCTATTAGCACCCGATTGGTGTGCTTATCGTTGGGATGGATTGGTGGCGATTGTGGATAATTTGCAGCTTTATGGTGGACAAGGGCACGCATTAGCGCAACGATAGAGGCAAGTTAGTGGGATAAATTTACTCCCTAAATGTTATGTCGTCGCTATTATTTCGTAAGCGTTTATTTACGACTATTAGTTTGTTTTTTGTTAATTTTAATCTGAATTAGACCATGAATATCGCTATAAGTTGCACTGACAATTTTAGTGGGTATCATGTGATAAATTCGTTTTAAGCATTGAACCACTTAAGGGAGGCCTTATGGCCACAGTTGAATTAGAAGCAATCCTAGATCTCAATACTCTCGAACAGTACTGCAGCGCCATTGGTGCCGGTACCTTACTCAAGAGTGTGGTGTTATTTGAGCAGTTAATGCCTGAATATGTTGGAAATCTAGTGAAAGCTAACGACGCAGCAGACAAAGATACCTTATGTTCAGAAGCACATAAATTTAAAGGTGCTGCAGGTTCTGTGGGGTTAAAACGTATTCAGCAGATCGCCCAGTTATTACAGCATGGCGAAGAAGCAAGATGGGATGCTGAACATGGCTCTTGGGTTGCTGACATCGTTGAACACGCGAGTGCAGATTTACAACAGTTAAAGTTATTCCTCCAAGCCAAAGCATAAAATATTACTTGCTAAGGTAAGTTAAGGCGCAGCGATAATGTCTATTGTTGCGCTCAATTGAGTGAATCTTGCATTGGTTTTACGATTAAGTTTATTGTTTTCGACATTTTCTTGTTAGCGCTTTTCCCATCTTATTTTGTTACTCCCACTTAAGTTTTACGGCGAACCGATTGAATATCGATTCGGGTCACAATCCTGATATCTTATGCCGCGTTATTGCTCATCACTTATGCTAAAGTAGATTTAATTTCTTAATTCATAACCTTCATGGCAATCGAGAAAATGAAAAGTTTACCTAGCTTAAAAAACTTATTCTATTTGGTGAATCTCCATCAAGAGCAGAATTTTAACCGCGCCGCTAAGGTGTGTTTCGTCAGTCAATCAACGCTCTCAAGTGGGATACAAAACCTAGAAGAGCAGTTAGGGCATCAGTTGATTGAGCGAGACCATAAGTCATTTATGTTTACCGCCATTGGTGAAGAGGTGGTGCAGCGCGCCCGTAAAATTCTCACTGATGTGGATGATTTGGTGGAATTAGTGAAAAATCAAGGTGAGCCGATGACGGGGGATATTCGCTTAGGCTGTATTCCAACCATAGCGCCTTTTCTATTGAGTCGTGTGATCCGCCAGTGTCAGCAATCTTATCCGGCGATGAGTTTATTATTGAAGGAAGATACCACTGAGCGTTTGTTAGATGCTTTGGGGAAAGGAGAGCTGGACTTATTAATCCTAGCGCTACCCGTTGATACTAGCGGTTACCACAGCATGAAAGTGGGCATAGATCCTTTCAAAATGGTGGCCCACAAAGATTTAGCGGGTGGCATACATCAACCTATTGATTATCAAACTCTGCCGGACGAGAGTATTTTTCTTCTGCAAAGTGAGCATTGCATCACAGGCCATGCTATTACTGCATGTCAGCTAGGTGATAGTGCGAAAGTCAATCCGTTTGCCGCCACCAGTTTGCATACTTTAGTGCAGATGGTGAACAGTAAACTGGGCACCACGTTTCTTCCGCAAATGGCCATTGACGCGGGTATTTTGAATGACACAGATTTAGTGGTGATGACGCCACCGGGTGAGGCACCTTACCGTGATATCGGCCTTGTCTGGCGTCAAACCACCAGTCGGATCTTAACTTTCCGCACTTTAGGTTTAATGATCCAAAAATTATTAGCTAAGGACGAGGAATAAACTGACTGTAACTGCAAAGCATTAATTCAAGCTAAAGCTTAAAGTCGATTACAAATCAGAGCGGGGAAACGCCAAACACTTCAATTGAGTGTTGTTTCCCTTTGAGTTTGACTGGGCCTAGATTTGATAGGTGATACTGAGTGTTGGGGTTATCTAAACGTCCTGCGAGTGCGCCTGAAATCAACATGCGCTGTCCTAGTGGATTACATTGATCTTGCAGTCTTGCTAAGGTATTGAGCACGTCACTAAAGAAACTAATTTCTTGTTTCTGTACACCAACAACTGCAGCGACGACTTGGCCACAATGGGCCGCCGCTTTAAATTTCGGCACAAAGCCATAATGCTCTTCAAAGTAGCGGCGTTGCCAGTTCAGTTGTTGGCTAAATTCAAAATAAATATTCATGCAGCGGTCGTGAACTATCCCTTCTTCTAATGGCCAGTGAAGCAGCACTGCATCTCCCATATAGCGGTAGATTTCAGCTTCGTTATTGGACACTGTATCTGAAAGTAAACTAAAGCTGTCTTGGATCAATCGACTAAAGCGGTAATCGCCAAGTGATTCGGCATGTGTGGTTGAGGCGACCATGTCTAAATAGAGGAATAAGCGCTGCTCGTATCTTGGCTTGTGGTATTTACCAAGGCCTATGTTGAGTAAAATACGCGGCCCGACTAATAATGCCATTTGCTCGACAAAAGCTAAGCTGACTCGTACAACGACCAAATATACGATCAATGCTTGGAATGAAGGACTATAGAGAATGTGCGCCGTCAGCATTTGTCTGAGGGTCGACATGTGATTTTCGATGGCCCACATATTTAAAAACTGAGTCATGTAAGCTAACGTCGTAGCACCCAGTAATAAAAACAAGCCCTTAAAGATGACTGAAAACACATAGGGGAGGCGATTGATTGCACTGAAATCGGCAATGACGTTCGACATCCAATGTAAGCTGCCGAAAATAATCCCCATGTAGATAGCAAGTGTTGCGAGATCAGCCGAACTTACCGCCCATTGGGGCAGCTCTGGTGATTGGGCATATCGAAAAAACACGAATGCAGCCATGGCAATCGCCCAAGCTAAAATCGCAAAAAGGAGTTTTTTCGCTTGTCTACGTGCTCTCACTGCTTGATTGGTATCCGAATACGGCTGTGATTTCAGGATGCCGTAGTTTATAGAAAAGAGTCACCTTAGTGCCAGTGAAATTTGTGATCTGGATCAATCCAAGTCCATATCGTTACTAAAAATTAACCAAATACCTTATTAAGTATCATAGCAGTGAAACTGGTCTTTAAATAAAAACCCCTAGGGTTAGTCATTTTGAGGCTACCATCTTCGGCAATGCTTTGTGTTAACGCCTTACTATTCGCGGCCTTAGGTCGCAATTGCAGCACTTCGCCGTGACGCGCTGTAAGCCTCTCTACTTTTCCGAGGGCGATAAGCTCCATGATCTCTTCCCAATCCTGTTGCAGTAATTGCAACTCGTGCGGATCTGGTTCCCACAATATTGGTGTACCTATACGGCGCTCACCCACAGGAATATGCCTCTCTCCTTCAACGGGTACCCAAAGTACTCGCTGTAACTTATGGCAGACTAAGCTGTTTTGCCAGGTTAATCCTTGGATATTCGATAGCGGCGCCACGCAGACATAAGTGGTCTCCAGTGGTCGCCCCTGTGTATCAATGGGGATAGTTTTAAGCTCGACCCCTAAATGCAGAAAATCTTGCTCAGGTTTAGAACCCGCCGTTGCGCCTAATTCCATTTCGATTAATTGACCGACCCAACCTTTATCGCGTTTAAGATCCTTGGGGACACGAATGCTTCTTTGGCTTGCTATCTGCGCCAAACTCACGCCCGCCATCATGTTGGCACGTTCGAGTAGTTCAGATAGATTTTCGGGGGGGATAATTCGATTCATGGTTGGATTTTACTTAAAAATAACCGCTTAGCAATGGCGGTTAAAAAACGAGCACTACAGGGGGAGTGAACTTGTACCGAATGTTTTTATTCTAAGTAACTGATTTTAAATTTTATATCCGTGTTAACCCCCGTTTTGCAAAAAAGTGTTCAAAGTTACTCTCTGCTTTCCCTTGCGTTCCCCACATACTTATCCACAGATATTATGGATAACTCAGGAAAGTGAGCCTCTTAACCTAATAAAAATCCTAAGTCAATGCGAATAAAGTGCATTTATTCTGGCTTTTGTGGACAGTTGTGGACACTATTTGTGTATAAAGTTGAGTAATATCGCGAGAATGATAGAAATACCTCTTGCTGGTCAAATAATGAGCTTTATTGGTTTTTTAGTCTAAAATAAATCATGATTAATGTGCAAGTTTATGAATTTGTTTGCTATTAAGTTTTAACGCTAAATTTTAAAAACGATGGTAAATAGATGTTTTTTGAACGTTATAACAAGTTCACCTGAGTTTCAAACAGAGATATCCACAGAAAATGTGGATATCCCCGGATTCCATCCCCTAGCATTGTTGATAAATGTCTTTTAAGTCAGATGTTATCCAAAGCTTAGGATAAAATAGAGGTTTGCTGAGAGACTAGCTTTATGAAACAATCAGTTTATTAAAATTTAATGTGATTTGGAGTCCATGTGATTGATAGCGACGGCTTTCGCGCAAATGTGGGCATTATAATTTGTAACAGATATGGCCAAGTCATGTGGGCTAGACGTTTCGGTCAACACTCATGGCAATTTCCTCAAGGTGGCGTCGATGATGGCGAGACAGCAGAAGAGGCGATGTACCGTGAGTTGTATGAAGAAGTGGGCCTAAGACCTGAACACGTGCATATATTAACCTCGACCCGTTCTTGGTTGCGCTATCGTTTGCCAAAGCGTTTAGTCAGACAAGACAGTAAACCTGTGTGTATCGGGCAAAAACAAAAGTGGTTTCTGTTACAACTGAAAAGCCAAGATAGTGCGATTAATTTGAGTTCTTCTGGGCATCCTGAATTTGACGATTGGCGCTGGGTAAGTTATTGGTATCCTGTGCGGCAAGTCGTGTCATTTAAGCGTGATGTTTATCGTAAGGTGATGAAAGAGTTTGCGGTAACGGCATTGTCATTCCAAACCCTAGAAATACCTAGGAAACGGGGAAGACAAAAAACAACGGGCTGATTTTCAAAAGAGGATTGAAAACAGTGTTAAATACGCTTAGGGATATTACTCAGGCTGTGGCATCTGCCCACAGTTTGGAAACCGCATTAGAAATCTTAGTTTCATCGACTAAAGCGGCGATGGAAACCCAATGTTGCTCCATCTATATCCTAGAAGAGCAAGAACTCGTGTTATCTGCAACCGATGGTCTTGAAAAAAGCGCCGTTGGTCGAGTACGTATGCCGCTGACTGAAGGTTTAGTTGGACTCGCTGCCCAGCGAGAAGAGGCCGTTAATTTAGCGGATGCTCGGCTTCATCCAAGGTTTAAGCTTTTTCCTGAAGTCGCCGAAGAAGAATACCGCGCTTTTTTAGCTGTACCTATTATCTACCAGAAGGCTGTGGTTGGGGTGATAGTGGTACAGCAGGCGAGTGCTCGTCAATTCAGTGAGGGCGAAGAAGCCTTCCTGATGACCCTCGCCGCCCAATTAGCGATGGCAGTGCGTGGGTTAAAACAAAAAGCACAAGTCAGCTCCCATCATCAACAAATTCTGTTTCAAGGTACTTCAGCATCAAACGGTATCGCCATTGCGTATGCCTTCGTACTTGGTGGGGAAATCCCCCTTGAACAGCCTGAGGTGCGTTCTGACGATATTGCCTATGAATCGAGTCGCTTAACCACGGCTATGGTGCGTTGTAAAGAAGCGATAGGTGCCTTATCTCAACGGTTTGATCGTGAGCAAGATGACGAAGTTGTCTCCATTTTCAATGCATTACAGTTACTGCTCGATGATGCTAGTTTAGGCGGCGAATATACCCGTGAAGTGCAATTAGGCTGGGCTGCTGAGTCGGCGGTGAGCCGAGTGTCTCTACGTTATATTCAACAGTTTTTAGCAATGGAAGACCCTTACCTTAAGGAGCGGGCTAGCGATATTCGCGACTTAGGTCAAAAAGTATTGCGCCAACTTATTGAGCCAGAACGTCTAGAGCTTGAGCCCGATAAACCTGTAATCCTCATTACCCGTGAAGCCGATGCGACTATGTTGGCTGAGTTCCCAAGGCAAAAGCTTGCGGGTATTGTCACGGAGCTTGGTGGCGTAAACTCCCATGCCGCCATTTTAGCCCGCGCCTTAGGTGTGCCTGCAATCACAGGTGTCGAGCAACTGTTATCTGCCAATATTGACCAAAAACTTCTAGTCGTAAACGCAAGCCGTGGTCAGTTATTGGTGTCGCCATCACCCGCTATTGTCGGTGAGTATCGTAGCCTTATTTCGGCACAAAAAGCCTTGCAACGCCAGTATGCCCAAGAATTAGCGCTGCCTTCTGTAACCTTAGATGGTTCACGTATTCGCTTGTATCTCAATGCGGGATTACTCAGTGGTGTGGCCTCTGAAATTGCAGAGGGCGCCGACGGTATTGGGCTTTATCGCACTGAAATTCCTTTTATGTTGCAACAGCGCTTCCCGAGTGAATCTGAGCAAGTCAAAGTCTATCAACAGGTCTTATCGGCAGCGTCCGGTCGACCTGTGGTGATGCGTACTTTAGATGTGGGAGGCGATAAACCTTTACCGTATTTCCCGATTAAAGAAGACAATCCTTTCCTTGGATGGCGCGGTATTCGCTTGTCTCTGGATCATCCTGAGCTGTTTTTGGTGCAGTTACGGGCCATGCTACAGGCTGGGGGAGACGGTAAACAGTTAAGTATTTTGCTGCCTATGGTCAGCAACTTAGATGAAATCGATCAATCCTTAGAATATTTGCAACAAGCCTATGTCGAATTAAAAAACGATGTTAACAGCGACATAGTGATGCCACGAATAGGCATTATGCTCGAAGTGCCCGCCATGCTATATCAGTTGGATGATGTGGCAAAACGAGTGGATTTTGTCTCTGTTGGTAGTAATGATTTAACCCAATATTTACTGGCTGTTGACCGTAATAACCCGCGGGTGAGCTCGTTATTTGACAGTTATCATCCTGGAATATTGCGGGCTTTGCATCAGGCGCACCTCGATTGTCGATACCATAAACTCGATATTAGTATCTGTGGAGAGTTAGCGGGCGAACCTATGGGGGCCATTTTGCTGGTGGCTATGGGATACGATCAGTTGAGTATGAATCAGGGCAGTTTAGCGCGGATCAATTATCTATTGCGTCGTGTTGCGCGGGCCGATTTAGATCAATTACTTGCTAAAGCGCTGAGCCTATCAAACGGCTTCCAAGTGCGTGAGCTGGTTAAAGAATATTTGACCCAGCAGGGTCTTGCAACAATTCTTAATTAACTAATGCTGTGTTTTGCTTTAAGCTAAGGCCCTCAATTTATCACGCTGTAGGTACTCGTGTGGATAGTTTGTTGTTGGTGTTCTTTATTTGCTTGGCTTTAGGCGCATTTGTCGGCTTTATGGCAGGATTATTAGGTATCGGTGGCGGCTTGATTGTGGTGCCTGCACTGCTTTATATTTTGCCATCGGTCGGTATTAGCTCTACTCAGCTCCCCCATATTGCAATTGCCACTTCGCTAGCAGCCATTATTCTCACCTCTATTTCGTCGGCACGTGCCCACCATAAGCGTGGCAATGTGCCTTGGAATTTATTCAAATCAATGTTACCGGGCCTGATTATAGGCGCGCTGGCTTCAGGTTTTATTGCTGAGCGTATTCCCGCTGATAAGTTACAACAAGGTTTTGCCATCTTTGTGATTTTAATGACAATTCAAATGGCTTATCCCGTTAAGGCCGAATCAAATCGTCAATTACCTAATTCAGTAGTGCTTTTTGTTGTATCGGCTTTTGTTGCGGTTTTGGCAGGTTTGACCGGGATAGGTGGCGGTATACTGATAGTGCCATTTTTGACTTTTTATGGTTTACAGATGCGTCAAGCCGTGGGCTTTTCTGCGGCGATGGGCTTCTTAATCTCTCTTTCTGGCAGTTTCGGCTATATTATTGCAGGTATGAATGCCCCTGAGTTGCCCTATGGTACCTTAGGCTATATCTATTTACCTGCATTGTTTGGTTTAGTGATCACTTCTGTCTTGATGGCGCCTGTGGGGGTAAAAGCGGCGAGCACTTGGCCAACACCTGTACTTAAAAAGATATTTGCATTGTTACTTCTATGTGTCGGCCTTAAGTTAATTCTGACCTAGTTTTTATGTTTATCTCAGTTTGAGGCTGCTAATGGATGTGTTATGGCGTTGAGTTTCCCCAATATCGATCCCGTGATCGTTTCATTTGGACCGTTTAATCTTTTTGGACAAACCTTTGAACCGGCACTGCGTTGGTATGGTTTTACCTATTTAGTCGGATTTGTTGCGTCCATGTGGTTGTTGAACCGCCAAGCCGACCGTTCAAAGGGGATATGGGCGCGGGAGCAAGTCTCAGATTTACTCTTTTATGGTTTTCTTGGGGTGATTTTAGGTGGCCGTATCGGTTACGTGCTTTTTTATCATTTCGATTATTTCCTCGCCAGTCCCCTCTATTTATTTAAAATCTCTGAAGGTGGCATGTCCTTCCACGGCGGTTTGATGGGCGTGATTACGGCGATGCTCTATATCGCGTGGAAACAAAAACGTACTTTTTTTGCTGTCGCCGATATGGTGGCACCTGTTGTGCCTATTGGTTTAGGCGCTGGTCGTATTGGTAACTTTATCAACGGCGAGCTTTGGGGACGAACCACTGATCTGCCTTGGGCTATGGTGTTTCCAACTGGTGGGCCTGACCCACGTCATCCATCCCAGTTGTATCAGTTCGCCCTTGAAGGCGTAGCATTATTCCTATTACTTTACTGGTTTAGCAAACGTACCGATAAAGTCGGTGCAGTCTCTGGTATGTTCTTAGTCGGTTACGGTATGTTCCGTATTATGGTTGAAACTGTGAGGCAACCCGACACACAGTTGGGACTTTACTGGGGATTTATGACTATGGGGCAGATACTCTCTGTGCCTATGGTGTTAATCGGTTTGTACTTGATTTTTCGTAAGCAAGGTAAGCAGCAATGAAACAGTATTTAGACTTAATGAAGCACATATTAGCCGAAGGCGTGGATAAATCGGATCGCACAGGTACTGGGACTCGCTCGGTATTTGGCTATCAAATGCGCTTCGATTTGAGCAAAGGTTTTCCTTTGGTGAGCACCAAAAAATGCCATATGCGCTCTATCATCCATGAATTGCTGTGGTTTCTGAAGGGGGAAACTAACGTTGCCTATTTACGCGAAAACAAGGTCAGCATTTGGGATGAATGGGCCGATGATAATGGCGATTTGGGCCCAGTTTATGGTGCCCAGTGGCGCAGTTGGCCAACCCAGAGTGGTGATGCTATCGATCAGATTTCGCAAGTTATCGCCCAGATAAAATCTCAGCCAGATTCTCGCCGTCTTATCGTTTCTGCGTGGAACGTGGGCGAACTGGATAAAATGGCTTTGGCACCGTGCCACGCATTTTTTCAGTTCTATGTAGCCGATGGCAAATTATCTTGTCAGCTGTATCAGCGTAGTTGTGATGTGTTTCTTGGTTTGCCATTTAATATTGCCAGTTATGCTTTGTTAACTATGATGGTCGCCCAGCAATGTGACTTGGCCTTAGGTGATTTTGTGTGGACGGGTGGCGATACCCATTTATATTCTAATCATATGGAACAGACGGCACTGCAGTTAAGTCGTGATCCAAAACCGCTGCCGACCATGACTATTGTACGCAGACCTGAGTCGATTTTTGACTATCAATTCGATGATTTTGAATTAACAAACTACGCTCCACACCCTCATATCAAAGCCCCTGTTGCTGTGTGATGTATGTTTTTTAGCCTAACACTTCGGGATAACCGAGGTGTTAGGGAGAAACTTACGATTATATTTGTTATTACAATTCGTCTACACTCAATTCATTATGATTTTTAGGAGTGCAAGATGGAAAAAGCAATTAGAAATTTTCTGAGCCAAGAGTCGGCTGGCGGTATCCTGTTATTGGTTGCTGTTGCCTTAGCCATGCTGATGGCCAATTCCCCCTTATCTGGACTTTATCAAGGCTTTTTAGGCACTGACGTTCAAGTCAAAATTGGCGAGCTCAATATACACAAGCCACTCATCCTGTGGATAAATGATGGCTTGATGGCCATATTCTTTTTGCTGATTGGTTTAGAAGTGAAACGTGAGTTACTTGAAGGCGCCTTATCTAGTGTCGCTCAAGCTTCCCTGCCTACCTTTGCTGCCATTGGCGGCATGTTAGTCCCTGCTGGTGTGTACTTACTGTTTAACTATGGTGATCCTGTCACACAGGCGGGCTGGGCGATTCCTGCCGCGACTGATATTGCCTTTGCCTTAGGTATTATGGCACTGCTCGGAAGCCGCGTTCCTGTTTCACTGAAAGTCTTCTTACTTGCTTTAGCTATTATTGATGACTTAGGCGTCATAGTGATTATCGCGCTGTTTTACAGTACTGACTTATCAACCATCAGTTTAGTGATTGCCAGTTTAGCGATTGCGGGCTTGGTTGGGTTAAACCGCAAAGGGGTTACCTCACTTTTACCCTATGGCATCTTAGGGTTAATCCTTTGGGTTGCCGTACTTAAGTCTGGAGTGCATGCGACTCTGGCTGGCGTCATCATTGCTTTTTGTATTCCATTGCGGGCAAAGGACGGCAGTTCACCCTCAGAAGGCTTAGAGCATAGTTTGCATCCTTGGAGTACTTTCCTCATTTTGCCAGTGTTTGCTTTTGCCAATGCGGGCGTTTATGTCGGCAATATGAATTTGGAGACGTTAATTTCTCCTGTACCTGTTGGTATTGCATTGGGCCTGATGTTAGGTAAGCCAATCGGTGTAATGTTATTTAGCTTTATTGCGGTGAAACTAAAATTAGCGCAATTGCCCGATGGCGTAGGTTGGAAGCAGATTGCCCCCGTCGCGGCCATGTGCGGTATTGGTTTTACTATGTCTATGTTTATTGCGTCGTTAGCCTTTGAACATGCAGACCCTATGTACGGTGACTTAGCACGCCTAGGAACTTTAATCGGTTCGATTATGGCAGCGTTAGTCGGGTATTTCTGGTTATCAAAAGTGTTACCTAATAAAGGAGTATGACTATGATAAAGTTGAAATTAATGGGAATCGTAACGCTCTTATGTTTATCGACAACCGCGACGGCATCGCAAATTTCGGCCTGTAATCAGGATGCAAACTCGCAGACTTGCCAAAGCTATCTTGAAGGAATAGTGGATGGCGCTTTGATGTTTAAATCTGATTCCTTAGGGGCGAGATTAGAAACTAATGGTTATGAATCGAGGGCACTTAAGTATCGCGGTGGTAAACGTTTCCAAGAAGCGAATCGAACCTATTGCGCCGAACGTATTCCTGAACGTAACGTTTTAGTTTCAGGAGTCACTGAAGCGGTAAGTCTGGGGAATGCTGCCGATTTGGAGCAGTTACAAGGCATAGTTACTAACTTACTCGACTGCCAGCGTTTAAAGTAACTTGACTGGGAATCATCAGGTTTTTAATCATTTGATTTTAAACTATCGAGTTTAAAATAACACAGTAACCCCTCAGCGCCTTGGCGTTTGAGGGAGCATTAACAGCGGGTTAGCATGCTGCACTTGAATTATAACCACTTGTATTATTTTTGGATGATTAAGAAAAAGGGCTCAGTCGCGAAGGCGGCCGAAGCCCTATGTTTGACGCCGCAAACGATAACGGGGCAAATTCGTGCCTTAGAAGATAGGTTAAACGGCAGTCTGTTCAAGCGAGTCGGGCGGACATTGGAGGCGACAGAATTAGGTGAATTGGTTTTTCGCTACGCCGATAAGATGTTTAGCCTTAGCTATGAAATGCTCGATTTACTTAACTATCAAAAAGCGGATGCCATGTTATTCGAGGTGGGTATTGCCGATGCCTTATCTAAAGCTTTAGTCAGCCGAGTGTTATTATCCGTAGTGCCTAATGACAATTCTATGCACTTAGCCTGCTATGAGGCGACTCACGAGAGCCTAATGGCACGTTTACGTGAGCATAAACTGGATATGATCCTTTCGGATTGTGCCGGTGAGTCACTGAAATACCCTGAAATTTTATCTAAAAAATTAGGCGAGTGTGGCGTGAGTTTTTTCTCCGCTGAGACTTATAGCGCTGATTTTCCTGCCTGTTTAGAACAAGGCCAGCTATTAATCCCCGGCCGTAGAACTTCACTCGGACAACAGCTATATCGCTGGTTTGACGAGCAAAATCTTAAAGTCAGTATTTTGGGCGAGTTCGATGATGCGGCCATGATGAAAGCCTTTGGTTACCTTAAACGAGGTATTTTTGTCACTCCGTCGATTTATCGCCAAGAAGTGATTTCCCATGGTATGAATTTGCTCGGTGAAACCACCGATGTGAAAGAGGAATACCATGTGATGTTTGCCGAACGTATGATCCAACATCCTGCGGTAAAGCGATTATTGGATACAGATTTTAGCGATCTCTTTGAGGGGCTCGATACGCAAGTACAACAATGCTAATTTTGTGAGTCAATATGAAGGGTTAATCGACACTTTAGTCAGTGAACTGATAGACTAATGCCAAATCTGTGTTGGGAGAAATACCTTGGAATTAATGAACATCGCAAGGGTTCGCTGGGCATGTCGCCGTGGGATGCTGGAATTAGACGTCTTGCTTCAACCTTTTGTTGAAAACTTCTATCAAGAAATGTCCGATGAAGATAAAACCGTGTTTATCCGTTTGTTGGAATGTGAAGATCCAGAATTGTTTGCTTGGTTTATGGGCCATGAAGTGTGCCCTGATATTGAACTGGCTCGTATGATAGTGAAAGTCCGTGGAAGACCGGCACCATAGTTTCAGTGTAAAAGCCTCTTTCGACCAACGACTCTCGTTGGTCGTTTTTATTGGTGTCTGTTCTAGCTCATTTCTGCTTTGGCCCCAAAGCGACATTATCGCCTTATCTCTGCTTAAATATTTGTTTATCGTACTTGTTAGTATTTTTTTGCTGTCGCAGTTGTGGCGACTGCAGCATTGGCGTTTAGATTTTGTGCTGAGTGATAAAGGCGAGGGGCGTTTGTCAACGGGGTCGCACTTTCAGGTACTAAAACGCACTTGGGTCACGCCCTTTGTTTGCTTGATTTATATCGAAGTGGATACTCAGCTACGGCTCTTGCTGGTTTGGGCAGATATGTTAGACGATACTGACTATCGACATTTATGTCGGCTGTTGCTGCGGGCTAAAATACAACAGACTAAACCTCATTCTGAGATTTAGTCTGTTTATGATGAAGTCACCTATGCGTATGCGGTTACTTTTCTGGTAGTAAAATAGTCGGGCGAGGCGCGTCTAATTTCTCTGGATGATCGATATTAAAATGCAGCCCACGGCTTTCTTTACGCTCCATGGCACAGCGAATAATTAATTCGGCCACTTGCACTAAGTTACGTAATTCGAGCAAGTTATTGCTAACCCTGAAGTTACTGTAATACTCCTGAATTTCTTGCTGTAACATCAGGCAGCGGCGCAGTGCACGCTCCAGACGTTTATCAGAGCGTACAATTCCAACGTAGTCCCACATGAATAACCGCAGTTCGTGCCAGTTATGGGCGATGACCACTTCCTCATCCGAGTTCGACACTTTACTTTCATCCCATGCTGGAATTTGTCCCGGGATTTGAATTTTATGCAGTTGGCTTTCTATGTCCTGTGATGCCGCACGGGCAAACACTAAACATTCGAGTAACGAGTTACTCGCCAGACGATTGGCACCATGTAAGCCCGTATAGGCGACTTCACCAATAGCATAGAGACCATTGAGATCCGTCTGACCGTGCATATCTGTCATTACTCCACCGCAGGTATAGTGAGCAGCAGGCACGACAGGGATTGCATCCTTAGTGATATCAATTCCTAGATCTAAGCAACGGCTATAGATGGTCGGAAAATGCTTCATCACAAAGTCAGCATCTTTATGGCTGATATCCAGATACACACAGTCGGCACCGAGACGTTTCATCTCATAGTCGATGGCGCGGGCAACGATGTCACGGGGAGCGAGTTCAGCGCGTTCATCAAAGTCCGGCATAAAGCGGCTGCCATCAGGACGACGCAGATAAGCCCCTTCACCACGCAGGGCTTCGGTGAGTAAGAAGTTGCGCGCATCTGCGTGGTACAAACACGTCGGATGGAATTGGTTGAACTCCATATTCGCCACGCGGCAACCTGCACGCCATGCCATGGCAATACCATCACCACTAGCGACATCGGGGTTTGAGGTATATTGATAAACCTTAGAGCTACCGCCTGTTGCTAACGCAACAAACTTGGCCTTAACGGTTTCGACGTGCTCTTCATTGCGATTCCACACATAAGCGCCTAACACACGATTACCTGGGCGATTTAACTTACGGGTGGTGATGAGGTCGATGGCGTTATAGCGTTCTAAAACTTGAATATTGGGGTGGGCGAGTGCGCGCTCTTGCAGTGTGGTTTGCACTTCTTTGCCTGTGGCATCGGCAGCGTGCAGAATACGTCTGTGGCTATGGCCGCCTTCACGGGTTAAATGGTAAGGTGCGTCTTTTGCATTACCGTCAGTGGTTTCTTCTTTATCGAAGGCAACGCCACATTCGATAAGCCATTGCATCGCACTCTTGGCATTTTCAGCCGTGAAAGTGACAACGTCTTTGTCACATAAACCCGCCCCTGCGATTAAGGTGTCTGCAACATGGGATTCGATAGTGTCACTTTCGTCGAAGACGGAGGCGATACCGCCTTGGGCGTAGTAAGTCGACCCTTCCGAGAGTGGGCCTTTTGAAAGCAGAATTACTTTTGCTTTTTCAGCAAGATGCAAAGCTAGTGTCAGACCTGCGGCACCGCTACCTATGACTAATATGTCAGATTGGTGTTCAACTACTTGTTTCATCGGGTATCATGATGTGACTGAAGAGTGCCAACTATGGTAAACCAACTCACCGATTATGGGTACTTTCCTTTTTACCTTACTTTTTTTGTATAATTTTTAGAACTTTTTCAAAGCCCGCGAGTCTACATAAGTGAATATGATTCGAGCGACTGAGAAATCAGCATTTTAGATTTAGGAGAAGTCGGCTCGGATGAGTGGACAATTAAGTGATCAACAATTAGTTGAGCGCGTACAACAAGGTGATAAAAACGCTTTTAACCTGTTAGTGCTTAAATATCAAAGTAAAGTCATTAGCTTGATATCCCGTTATGTACGGAACCAAGCGGACGTTGCTGATGTGGCACAGGAAGCGTTTATCAAAGCTTACAGAGCTTTGCCAAACTTTCGCGGTGAAAGTGCATTTTATACTTGGTTGTACCGCATCGCAGTAAACACTGCGAAGAATTATCTCGTATCACAGGGGCGTAGAACGCCTGCGAATGATGTTGATGCAGAAGATGCCGAATATTACGAAGGCAGTGACGCGCTGAAGGAGTTTGCCTCCCCAGAACGGCTAATGTTATCGGATGAAATCAAAAAAGTGATTTTCGATACATTAGAGACCTTGCCTGAAGAATTACGAATGGCCATCTCATTGCGTGAACTCGATGGTATGAGTTACGAAGATATTGCCATAGTCATGGATTGTCCTGTCGGGACCGTAAGATCGCGTATCTTCCGAGCTCGAGAGGCAATCGATAAAAAGCTCCAGCCGTTGCTGGAAGCCTAAATTCTTATTTTAAGAAACCCTTATATTTAGACAGGTGAAAAATGGATAAATTAGGTCAAGAATGGGTATCTGCCGCAGTCGATGGAGAGACTGATGCGCAGACCATGGCAGAGTTATCTGCTGATACACATTCACATGATAAATGGCATAACTATCATATGATAGGCGATGCCATGCGTGGCGAATTGCCGCAGACTATTGTGTTAGATCTCTCTGCTAGCATTGCTGCCGCCATTGAACTTGAGCCAGCGATAGTTGCGCCTAAGCATCATGCGTCTAAAGTCACTGCACCTGTAACGCCACAAATTGCCGCCAATTCGGAGCAAAGCCGCGTCGTACCTTTATTTAAGCAATTTGGTCAATATGCCATTGCTGCGACGGTTGCTATGTTTGCGATTGTGGGTGTGCAGAATTACAATCAAACCGCCGATGATGCCGCGTCACCATCGCCCGTGTTAATTACAAGGCCGCTGATTGGTAGCGCATCACCTGTGAGCCTACAAACCGGTCCTGTACAACAGAATCAAGGCTATACCAATGATCAGGTGAATGAGCAACGTCGCCGAATTAATACTTATATCCAAGATCATATGTTGCAACAACGATTGAATACTGGTGCGGTTGTAGAGGACAATACCGAGGTCGTACCCGTTCCGGTCAATCAATAACGAGGAGTTAGCTTGCGTCTAATCCTGTTGGCTTTATTAGCCTTGGTCTTTCCTGCAACCGCGCAGGAAGACATGCCTGCCAAAGCTTGGCTCGAGAAAATGAGTCAGGCTTTACGAGAGAAAGAGTTTAAAGCATCGATTATTCAACTTCAGGCCGATCATATTCGGCCTTTGGTTTACCTGCACGGTAAGGTGAATAATCAAGAAGTTGCCTTTCTAGAATACCTTAACGGTCCACCCAAAAATGCAGTGCGTGTCGGTAATCGTGTGACCTTTATTGAGCACGATGAGCCTGCGTATAGTATCGTTTCTAATCATATTCAAGGTGTCTGGCCTGCTGCTTTCTCTGCCAATATGGCGGACTTAGAAGTGGGTTATCAGTTTGTACTCGGTGGCCGTACCCGTATCGCTGGGCGTCCGGGGCAGATGATCCGCCTGTTGCCTAATGATGAATTCCGTTATGGCTTTCAAATTTGGCTTGATATGGAAACCTATCTGCCGCTGAGATACGACATGCTGACTCAAGATAAGCAATTACTTGAGCAGATAATGGTGATTGAACTCATTGAATTAAGCGAGCCGCCAGCCATTTTGCAAGAGGCCTATAAGCAAGAGTGGCCGGCAGTTATCGATCAAGCCGAGCGCCAAGACGGTCAAAACTGGCAATTTGCTTGGTTACCCGCAGGTTTTACTGTGGTAGTGCGCGACCATCATAGATTAATTGGCAGTCACGAAGCGGTGGAATACATAGCACTGACTGATGGACTGGCAAATATTTCTGTTTATGTGGCGCGTGCGGGCACGAGTCCATTGCCTGAAGAATTAATTACCCGTAATGGCTTGTCGTTAGTCTCAGAAAAAGTCGGTAATGCCGAAGTGGTTGCTGTGGGTAAAGTGCCGACAGAAACCTTAACGCGCATTGCTAAAAGTCTGACGCTAGAATAGGACGCCGATTATGATGGAAGAAATTGCCAGAGTCGTCTCCAGTGATAGTCAAGGCTGGTTGACGGTTGAAGTGGAACTTAAGAGTACCTGCAAGAGCTGCAGTAACAGTGAGTCTTGCGGGACCTCTGCTGTCGCTCAGGCTTTTTCCTCTAAAACCCAGCAATTTTCTATTCAGAGTGACCGCCGCTGCGAGGCTGGTGAATTACTCAAATTAGGCCTTCCTGAGAGCGTGATCCTCAAAGCCGCGGCATTAATCTATTTAATGCCGCTGTTTGGCCTGTTTGTCGGCGCGGCGTTAGGACAATTTTTAGGCCAGTTGCTTGAGTTTAATCCTAACCTAGGTGCCATGGGCTTTGCGGCCGTTGGTGCCTTGATTGCGTGGTCTTTTGGTAAGCAACAGGCTAAACGTTTAGAAGTTGATGCTCAGCCTGTGATTTTGGCCTATTTAGGTAGGAGCATCAATTTAAACGAATTAGCTCAATAATTTCAATGTTTTATTTTTTATCAAATAACAGCTAACTGCGGTTTTGGGCGTTGTTTTATCGGCCTGTCTTAAGTAGGAGTGAATGTGATTGGTATTGAAACCGCAATCAGGTACAATTTCGCTCCTTTGAACCGTATCCATTTTCAGTATTAGTCATTGCAGCATAATGAAACAAATTAGAAACTTCTCAATTATTGCCCATATCGACCATGGTAAATCGACGCTATCAGATCGTCTTATTCAGGTTTGTGGCGGTTTAACCGACCGTGAAATGGATTCTCAAGTTTTAGATTCTATGGATCTAGAACGTGAGCGTGGTATTACGATTAAGGCACAAAGTGTCACTTTGGATTATAAAGCCAAAGATGGCCTTGTCTATCAACTCAACTTTATTGATACCCCAGGTCATGTTGACTTCTCCTACGAGGTCTCGCGCTCATTAGCTGCCTGTGAAGGTGCTTTGCTGGTGGTTGATGCGGGTCAGGGCGTTGAAGCTCAGACATTGGCAAACTGTTATACCGCGCTGGATATGAATCTAGATGTGGTACCCATTTTAAACAAGATTGACTTACCACAAGCCGATCCAGAACGTGTAGCTGCCGAGATTGAAGATATCGTTGGTATCGATGCGATGGATGCTGTGCGTTGTTCGGCTAAAACCGGTGTCGGTGTCGATGAGGTTTTAGAAGTCATTGTTGCCAAAATTCCACCGCCAGAAGGCGATCCTGACGCACCATTGCAAGCCTTGATCATCGATTCTTGGTTTGATAACTACCTAGGCGTAGTGTCTTTAGTGCGAATTAAACACGGTAGCCTGAAAAAAGGTGACAAGTTTAAGGTAATGTCTACAGGACAAAACCACACTGCGGATCGCGTCGGTATTTTCACCCCAAAACAAACTGATAAAACCGAACTTAAAACCGGTGAAGTCGGCTTTGTAATTGCGGGTCTGAAGGAAATTCACGGCGCGCCCGTAGGTGATACGTTAACTTTAGCCAAAAATGGTGCTGAAAAGCCGTTACCTGGTTTTAAGAAAGTGAAGCCACAGGTATACGCTGGCGTATTCCCAATTTCGACCGACGAATATGAAAACTTCCGTGATGCGCTGAACAAACTCAGCCTGAACGATGCGTCATTATTCTTTGAACCTGAAAGTTCTTCGGCACTCGGTTTTGGTTTCCGCATTGGCTATTTAGGCCTGCTCCACATGGAAATCGTACAAGAGCGTTTAGAGCGTGAATACAACCTAGAGTTGATCACCACTGCGCCAACCGTAGTGTACGAAGTTGTCATGACCAGCGGTGAAACGATTTACGTTGATAACCCGTCTGATCTGCCTGCGATTAACAACATTGAAGAAATGCGTGAGCCGATTGTTGAGGCCAACATTTTAGTGCCAAAAGAATACTTAGGTAACGTGATTACCCTGTGTATTGAAAAACGTGGCACCCAAGTGAACATGGTTTACCACGGTAACCAAGTGGCTGTAACTTACCATCTGCCAATGGCGGAAGTGGTCATGGACTTCTTCGACCGTTTGAAATCCACTAGCCGTGGCTATGCATCCCTCGAATATAACTTTATTCGTTTCGATCCTGCAGACATGGTGCGTTTAGATATTCTCATCAACGGCGACCGAGTCGACGCCTTGGCTATGGTTATCCATAGATCAAACATTCGTCACCGTGGTTTAGCCTTAGTGGATAAGATGAAAGAACTTATTCCACGTCAGATGTTTGATATTGCGATTCAAGCGGCGGTGGGCAGTCAAATTATTGCCCGTTCAACCGTAAAAGCCCTGCGTAAAGACGTAACGGCTAAGTGTTATGGCGGCGACGTTTCCCGTAAGAAAAAACTCTTAAATAAACAAAAAGAGGGTAAGAAACGGATGAAGCAAGTGGGTAACGTTGAGGTGCCACAAGAAGCATTCTTAGCGGTACTTAAGCTAAACGAGTAATCGTTAGCATAATAAGTGACAATTTAGTTGACTATTGCGCCGCTGTTTGCGGCGCTTTAGTTAGGTTATCGCATTGGTTTATCACTTTGGTTTACCAAGGTCGAATACGGTAAGTTAACTAAAGTATGATATTCGCTGAGTTAGGCACCTTTAATTATTTTTAAGGCAGGAGTTCAATAAGCAATGGCAGCGTATTTTTCCATTATTCTAGTGCTAATCACCCTGATCTCAGGACTTATTTGGTTAGTCGATGTGCTCGTTTTCGCCCCAAAGCGTCGTGAGAGTTTAGCGTTAGCAAAGGCATCACAAGCGAATTTAACTGAAGAAGCTGAGTACCAAATCATTCGTGAGTCGACCATAGTCGAAACCGCGCATTCTATCTTCCCTGTGATTGCCTTTGTGTTGATCCTACGTTCATTCATTTATGAGCCATTTCAAATCCCATCGGGTTCTATGATGCCAACCCTCTTAGTGGGCGACTTCATTCTGGTGGAAAAATTTAGTTATGGGCTTAAAGATCCCGTATGGCGCACTAAACTGGTTGAAACTGGTGAGCCCAAACGCGGTGATGTGGTGGTATTTAAATATCCTGAAAATCCGCAAATTGACTACATCAAACGTGTTGTCGGTTTACCGGGTGATAGAATTATTTACCGTAACAAGCAGTTGATGATCCAGAAGGCCTGTGGCGTTGAGCAAACAGCTTGCCCAGAACCGCAAGTTATCGCCCGCACTGAGATCAGTCGTGGTGATTACAGCCAAGATGGTGTGCCGTTGCTGCGTTATAAAGAGGAATTGGGTGATGTCGCCCACGATATCTTGATCAACCCAAGTCGACCTGACATGCTGGGGTATTTTAAGCGCGAAGGTAATTTACCCGCGGGTGAATTTTTAGTGCCAGAAGGCCATTACTTTGCCATGGGTGATAACCGCGATAACAGTACCGACAGTCGTTTCTGGGGCTTTGTGCCAGAAGAGAACCTTGTTGGTAAAGCGGTAGCGATTTGGATTAGTTTTGAATTTGACCGTTCAAAAGCCGACTTCCTCCCAACTTGGGTGCCTAGCGGTGTGCGTTTTGAGCGTGTAGGTGGAATTAAATAGCATGGAACCGATTAAAAATTTGCCACGTTTGTGTCGTACCTTAGGTTATGAGTTCAAGAATATTGAGCTTTTGACTCAAGCGCTGACCCACAGAAGTGCGGCAAATAAGCATAATGAGCGCTTAGAGTTTTTAGGTGATTCAATTTTATCTATCGTGATTTCTGATGCTTTGTATCATCAGTTTCCGAAGGCAACCGAAGGCGATTTAAGCCGGATGCGTGCCACCTTAGTTCGCGGTGATACCTTAACTATCATCGCCCAAGAGTTTAAGCTCGGCGATTATTTATATCTCGGTCCTGGCGAGTTGAAAAGTGGCGGATTTAGACGCGAGTCGATTCTTGCCGATGCAGTTGAAGCCATTATTGGCGCCGTTTACCTTGATTCCGATCTCGAAGTTTGCCGTGCATTACTGTTGAAATGGTATGCCGAGCGTTTGGCCGAAATCCAACCTGGGATCAGTCAGAAAGACGCTAAGACATTACTGCAAGAACATTTACAAGGGTTTAAAAAGCCGCTGCCTGATTACCAAGTAATCAACATAGAAGGCGATGCCCACGATCAGACATTTACCGTTGAATGTCGTATTGAAGACTTGAGCCAAAGCGTCATTGGTGTGGCGAGTTCACGCCGCAAAGCCGAGCAAATCGCGGCCGCTCAAGTATTGGAGTTACTAAAGAAATGACCAAAAAAACAGACTTGTCAGGTATCGATGCTGCAAAAGCGGCAACTGAGCCGAGTTTAGATGAATTACTGGCAAGGATGAATGCGGCCGCGCCAACGCCGTCGGCCCAATACGATGTCACTTATTGCGGCATGGTGGCGATCATTGGTCGCCCTAACGTCGGTAAATCAACGTTAATCAACCGTTTGCTTGGTCAGAAGGTAAGTATTACTTCTAAAAAGCCACAAACAACGCGCCACCGTATCATGGGTATTCATACCGATGGTCCGAAGCAAATTGTGTTCATCGATACACCAGGTTTACACATAGAAGAGCAGCGGGCGATTAACCGCCTGATGAACCGCGCAGCTGCCAGTTCGCTTGCCGATGTAGCTATGGTGATTTTTGTGGTCGATGGCATGACGTGGACCGCCGATGATGAGATGGTGTTGAGTAAATTACGCCGTGGCGGTGAAGAGCGTCAGACAATTCTGGCGATCAATAAAGTCGACAATATCAAAGACAAAGAATCGCTGTTCCCGTATTTGGAAGAAGTCGCCAAAAAATATCCTTTCGATGAAATTTTGCCGATTTCTGCCAGTAAAGGCACTAACGTTAAGCGCATTTTAGAGCTAGCGGCGGCGTCGATTCCTGAAGGACCTTTCTTCTTCCCTGAAGACTATGTTACCGATCGTTCGCAACGTTTTATGGCGTCGGAAATTGTGCGTGAAAAACTGATGCGCTTCTTAGGTGATGAATTACCCTATGATGCGACAGTTGAGATTGAACAGTTCAAGATGATGGAAAATGGCGTTTATCAAATTAATGCCTTGATCCTTGTTGAGCGTGAAGGTCAAAAACGTATGGTGATTGGTAGCAAGGGCGAACGTATTCGTACTATCGCAACTCAAGCTCGCTTAGACATGGAGACCTTGTTTGATAATAAAGTTTTCCTCGAAGTGTGGGTGAAAGTGAAATCCGGTTGGGCCGATGATGAACGCGCCTTACGAAGCTTAGGTTACGGCGACGATTAAGCATTAACTTCAGCGAGCGCGCTTACCGATGAAACGTGGTTACGTTTTACATCATCGCCCATATCGAGAGTCCAGTGTCTTAGTTAACCTCTTAGTTGACGGCATTGGACGGGTTGATGTGGTTGCCCGAACCGGCAGCGGTAAGCGCTCTATCAAGAGTATTCTCCAGCCCTTTCAACCGCTGATCTTCGAATTTAGCGGTAAGTCTGAATTAAAAACCTTAACTCAAGTCGAAGCCGCTGCGCCTGCTGTGCCTCTTTCTGGTCAAAGCTTGTTTGCTGGCATGTATATCAATGAGTTATTGGTTCGCACTTTGTCTGTACAGCACAATGCCGAAGAGTTGTTCCTCATTTATCATCAAGCCTTAGTCGGCCTTGCCGCGAAGTTTTGCCAATCCCAACTGCGTTATATTGAGCTTGCCTTGCTGCGGGAATTAGGTTTTATGCCTTCTCTTAGCCGCGATACTCAAGGTGAAACACTCGTGCCTGACTATTATTACCAGCTCGTGCCTGAGTTAGGTTTTCAATTTGTACTCAACTCCCGTGCTCGCAATGCCTATCAAGGCGCCATGTTGACGGCGCTTAACGATAACCAGCTCACCGAAGCACATTTTTTGAGCGCTAAGTTGTTGATGCGCTCCCTGTTAACGCCATTACTCGGGACTAAACCTTTGTTGAGTCGACAATTGTTCGTCAGCACTGCCGTGCCAACTAAGATTGATGGGAATAATTCGCCCTAGCTCCTGTTTTTTAGCGTGAGCCTAAGTACAATAGGCCGCAATATCAGCGTTAAACATTAAGGAGTTCCCGATGAGCCGTATCTTATTGGGCGTGAATATCGACCATATTGCTACTCTGCGCCAAGCCCGTGGCACCAGTTATCCTGATCCTGTGCATGCTGCTGCCGTTGCTGAACATGCTGGCGCCGATGGCATCACTATCCATTTGCGTGAAGACAGACGCCATATCATAGACCGCGATGTATATCTGTTGGCAAAAACCTTGAAAACCCGCATGAATTTTGAATGCGCTGTGACCGAAGAAATGCTTAACATCGCCTGTGAAATTAAGCCGACCTATGTCTGTTTAGTGCCAGAAAAACGTCAAGAAGTCACCACTGAAGGCGGTTTAGATGTAGCGGGGCAGTTAGATAAAATCACTGCTGCAGTGACTCGTTTAGCTGCTGAGGGTATTCAAGTCTCCTTATTTATCGATGCCGATAAAACTCAAATTGATGCCGCTGTTGCCTCTGGCGCACCGCTTATTGAAATTCATACGGGCTGTTATGCCGATGCTAAAACGGAAGCAGAAGAAGCCACTGAGTTAGCGCGTATTAGCGAAATGGCAAAATACGCCCATGGCAAAGGTTTAGTGGTTAACGCGGGTCATGGTTTGCATTATCACAACGTGAAACCCATCGCGGCGATTCCTGAGTTATATGAACTTAATATCGGCCATGCGATTGTCGCACGTGCCGCTATTGATGGTTTAGCGACAGCAGTGAAAGACATGAAAGTGTTAATGCTTGAAGGTCGTCGAGGCGAATAATGGCGATTGTCGGCCTAGGCACAGATATCGTCGAGATTGAGCGTATTCAGGTGCATGTGGCGCGCGCAGGTGACAAGCTCGCTAAACGAGTGCTGACCGAGTCTGAGTTGGCCATTTATACTGCCCATAGTCAGCCAAGTCGTTATCTTGCCAAGCGTTTTGCGGCAAAAGAGGCCGCAGCCAAAGCTCTCGGTACGGGTATTGGCCGCGGTGTGTCGTTTCAGCATATTCACATTGGCAACAATGAGGATGGTGCACCGACGATTCACTTTACCGAGGGGGCGCTGACGCGTTTACAGCAGCTTAAAGCGACGGTTGGGCATATCTCTATTGCCGATGAAAAATCCTATGCGATTGCGACGGTAATCATAGAGTCTCAATAAACCCGAGTTTGCGTCTGTTGGTGGTAAAAAAGGAACCTTAGGGTTCCTTTTTTCATTTCTGGATGGGTATCTAAATAAATGCAAAATCAGTGAATGCAACAATTTATTTACTTTTACTGTTCAGTTTAATTGTTTTACGTTAGTTTATGGCTTTCGCGTCGCTCAATTTAGCGCAGTTAAAAGCAGGGGCAAATGAAGAGGAACCCGACATGAAATCCGCCGCAGAGCAGTTATCGACCTACAAAAGTGTGCATTTAAATCAGCGTAATATTCAGACCCATTTTATTGGCATCCCACTGATTATTTGGTCTGCTTTCCTGTTGCTGGCCACAGTGCGTATTCCGCTGGGCAGTATGGGGGAGACAAGTTTAGCAATGATAGTCGGTATGCTCGTGTTGGCCTATTATGTCCGTTTACACTTAAGGCTTTCAATGGGGCTCATATTATTCATGGTACCTGTGCTGCTCACTACTGAGTGGGCGGCGCATATCGCCGGTGCCACTTGGCTTGCCCTAGGAGTATTTGTGGTGGGCTGGGTGTTCCAGCTAATCGGCCATCAATATGAAAAAGCCAAGCCTGCCTTTGTGGATGACTTAAATCAGCTATTAATTGGGCCATTTTTCTTAATGGCGGAAGTGTATTTTATGTTGGGCTTAGAAAAGGCGCTGAATGCCCAGATAACGCCAATGGCGCTTGAGAAGCGTCGTATACTTGAGGCGAAAAAATCTGCATAGCTTGGCTAGATAGTGAATTAGAGTAGATAGATTTATAGCTCGGGGGAGCATCATCGCTTGGAGGAAATCGTCGGCCGGACCACATCTTAACTTGTGTGGTTCGGCCAATTTTTATGCTCAAAATTGAGGATTAAACTCTGGGGGGATGATAATACAGCGGGATAATTCTCACTGTATTAATCATATTCTCTGACACATCAATTATCTCTAATGGATAACCTGCTAAACGTAAACTGGTATTCGCAGAAGGAATTTCCTCCAGATACTCCAGAATCAGACCATTGAGGGTTTTAGGGCCATCGGTGGGAAAGTTCCACTTCATTTCTTTATTCAAATCGCGGATCGTAATGCCCGCATCGACTAAGTAGCTGCCATCTTGCTGGACCTTAATGTCTTCACTCGGGGTGGTCAACATAGAAGTGGTAAAGTCGCCGACAATCTCTTCGAGAATATCTTCGAGTGTTACTAGACCTTGAATATCACCATATTCATCAACGACTAAGCCGATGCGCTCTTTATTTTGTTGGAAGTTAGCTAGTTGCACATTGAGTGGCGTACCTTCTGGCACAAAGTAGAGTTCTTTCACTGCGCGTAGCAAAGATGACTTGCTAAATTGCTCTTTAGATTGGAGGCGCAGGGCATCGCGTAAATGAATAAAGCCCACTGCATCGTCTATGGTGTCGCGATACACTAACACTCGGGTATGTGGACTTTGGATCACCTGACGATTGATAACCTTAAATTCGTCATTGACGTTAATTCCGTAGATATCTGAGCGTGGCACCATAATATCTTCAACGGTGACTTTCTCTAAATCCAAGATAGATAACAGCATTTCTTGGTGGCGTCGGGGGATGAGTGCCCCTGCCTCATGTACCACTGTGCGCAACTCTTCTTGGCTTAGTGCATCGCTACTATTAACGGTTTTTATCCCCATCAAACGTAAGATACCTGTGGTTATCAAATTAACGCTTGAGACAACATAGGCAAAGGTAGAGGAAAATATAAGTAGCAGTATGCTAGAGGGAAAAGCAATACGCTCAGGATTTAATGCTGCGATGGTTTTTGGCGTGACTTCAGCAAAAACGAGCACGACTAATGTAAGCACGCCAGTTGCAACAGCGACCCCTAAGTCACCCCAAAGACGCATACCAATGATAGTCGCAATAGCAGATGCGGAAATATTGACTAAGTTATTGCCAATTAAGATCAATCCAATCAAACGGTCAGGACGCTCAAGTAACTTCAAGGCTCTAATCGCCCCTTTATGGCCATTGTTGGCTAAGTGGCGTAAACGGTAACGGTTGAGAGTCATCATTGCGGTTTCTGAGCCTGAAAAATAGGCAGAGAATAGGATAAGCACTAGTAAAACGATCAGGAGTGCGCTTGTCGATATAGCGTCCAAAAAAGGCTCCAATGTGGCCAGTAAACTTAAGTAAATACCGACATTTAAAAAAAGTGTCAAGTCGGCCGCAGCAATAACTGCCCCAGCCGACTTAAATGTTTAGTTGAGGATTAATTCTTTGACAATGCGCGCGCCAAAATATGCGAGCGAAAGTAAGGATGCGCCAGTCAGAGTATAAATGACTGCGGTACGAATTTTACAACCGACCCAATACTGTTGCCACAGCATAGTAATGTATACAAACCAAGCCATTATCGACAGAATTGCCTTATGACCTTTACCATCGGCGAACATATCTTCAAGGAAGATAAAACCAGTCGCGAGCGACAAACTGAGCAAGATAACGCCGATAATCACTAGGTGATACAGTTGTTTTTCAACTGTCATCAGCGGCGGAATGCCAGGGCTCAGCATAAATTGTTTTTTCTTCAGTTTATTTTGGATCATCGCCAGTTGTATCGCATACAGGGCGGCAATCATCAGGGCGCTGTAGGCCATGAGTGACAATACGACGTGGGCTAATACTTCAGGATAAAGCTCAAAATGCGTGATGAATTTAGGCGGCAATAACCAGAGTAGGGCAACCGAAAGCACTGAGCAGGCGTAAACCACGGGCACGACGACGATGACTTTCAGCCTGAACATCAATATCGTAAAAGTAAAAGCGATAATCCAGTTCACTAAGGAAATCACATTCGTCAGGCTAAAGTTTTGGCCATCTGTGGTGAAAATCACTTGTGATAATGCTGCAGCATGCAAAATAACCGCAATAGCGGCAAAGCCTGCGACAGCACGGCGATTCGGACCGTCTGGGTGAAACAATCTACTCGTCACTAGTACCAATGCAATGCAATAAAAAAACATGGCTGAGGCAGAAAAGATGACCATGGGTAATTAACCTATTTGTGTAGTTAAAGGTGCCTTAAAAACGGGGCATACAGATCAATATTTTCCCTAGAATAACATGAGCTGTCGGCAAATGGGCAGTGACATGAGTTGCAAAATTTAGCAGATTCTTATTGTTAGGGTTAAATAGTGTGTCGACGACAATAAAACATGACTCAGCGCAAGTAAAACACTTAACCACAATCAAGATGGGTGCAGCAGTAGCATAATGCGTATGCATCGTTATAATACAGCCCATCAATCGAGATTCTTAAAGGTATAGAACAGGACGATGTTTGAGAACCTAACCGACAGACTGTCACGCACACTGAAAAATATCAGTGGCCGTGGTCGCTTAACTGAAGAAAACGTTAAGGAAACCCTGCGCGAAGTGCGTATGGCACTGCTGGAGGCCGATGTTGCCCTGCCTGTGGTGCGCGAATTCGTTAATAATGTAAAAGAACGTGCCGTTGGCCAAGAAGTCTCTAAAAGCTTAAGTCCAGGCCAAGCCTTTATTAAGATAGTTCAAAGTGAACTTGAAAAATCCATGGGCGAGGCGAATGAAGCCCTAGATTTAGCCACTCAGCCGCCAGCTGTGATTATGATGGCGGGTCTGCAAGGTGCGGGTAAAACCACCAGTGTGGCAAAACTGGGTAAATTTTTACGCGAACGCCATAAAAAATCGGTATTAGTCGTCAGTGCTGACGTTTATCGCCCTGCGGCGATCAAACAGCTTGAGACGTTAGCGCAAGAAGTGGCGGTGGAGTTTTTCCCATCGGACGTTAGCCAAAAGCCAATCGACATTGCGAAAGCGGCGATTGCCCACGCTAAATTAAAGTTTATCGATGTGGTGATCCTCGATACCGCGGGTCGTCTGCATGTCGACGAAGCCATGATGGACGAGATCAAAGGCTTACACGCAGCGGTCAAGCCTATCGAAACCTTGTTCGTGGTCGATGCAATGACAGGTCAAGATGCGGCAAACACCGCTAAGGCGTTTAACGAAGCTTTACCACTGACAGGGGTGATCTTAACCAAAGTCGATGGTGATGCGCGCGGTGGTGCGGCGTTATCGATTCGCCACATTACGGGCAAGCCGATCAAATTCCTCGGTGTCGGTGAAAAGACAGACGCGCTAGAACCGTTTCATCCCGATCGTATCGCCTCACGCATTTTGGGCATGGGCGATGTGTTATCGCTTATCGAAGAAGTTGAGCGTGGCGTCGATAAAGAAAAGGCCATGAAGCTGGCTTCGAAAGTGAAGCAAGGTGGCAGTTTCGATTTAGAAGATTTCCGTGAGCAGTTACAGCAAATGAAAAACATGGGCGGCATGATGAACATGCTGGAAAAACTGCCCGGTGTCGGTCAATTGCCCCCAGAAGCCTTAGCGCAAATCCAAGACGGCAAGATGACAGGTCAAATGGAAGCCATCATTAATTCGATGACTTCCAAGGAGCGTAAGAACCCTGATTTAATCAAGGGCTCACGCAAACGTCGCATCGCTGCCGGTTCTGGCACGCAAATTCAAGATGTAAACCGTTTATTGAAACAGTTTACTCAAATGCAAAAGATGATGAAAAAAATGTCTGCTAAGGGCGGCATGCAAAAAATGATGCGCGGAATGCGTGGCATGATGCCGCCAGGAATGAAATTTCCGGGACGTTAATCGGGCATTTTTAGTTAAACTTAGCACTTTATCAGTCGGTTGACTCTGGCAACAATGAACCGCTTACTGAGGGCGCAGGCGTAATAATCGCCATCTTTGGTTGCATTCGTTGGAAAGTCAGGTAAAATCTTCCGGCTTTCTATCTGGGACTCTTCGCGAACACGGGGTTCCAGTTTTTATTTTTGCTTCAAGCAAATCATTAGAGGATTGAAAACGCATGGTTACCATTCGTTTAGCTCGTGGCGGCGCAAAAAAGCGTCCATTTTACAACATCGTTGTTGCTGATAGCCGTAACGCTCGTGACGGTCGTTTCATCGAGCGTGTTGGTTTCTTCAACCCATTGGCCCGTGGCCAAGAAGAAACTTTACGTTTAGACCTAGCTCGCGTTGAGCACTGGGTTTCTAACGGTGCAGCTGCTACAGAACGTGTAGCAAAACTGATCAAAGACGCTCGTAAAGCAACAGCTTAATAGCGTTAAGGTATAGATTGATGAGCAGTAACCAACAGCCAGTCGTACTGGGGAAATTAGGCTCCTGTCATGGCATTAAAGGTTGGCTGAAAATCACCGCCTATACCGATTCTGTTGAAGGTATCTTTGACTATTCACCTTGGCTTATTAAAGAAAATGGTGAATGGCGCGAAATAAAGGTCACCCAGTGGCGTTATCAAGGCAAGGCCGTTGTTGCCTTACTTGATGGCGTAGAAACACGGGAGCAAGCGCAAATGCTCACAAATTGTGAGATTGCGATTTTGCCGGAACAGATGAACGATTTGCCAGCAGATGAATTCTACTGGCGTGATCTCATCGGTTGCGAAGTGGTCAATACAACAGGCTATAACATGGGGATTGTCGATCAGATCGTGGAAACAGGATCGAACGACGTATTACTCGTTAAAGCCAACGCTAAAGATAGTTTCGGCAAAGTGGAACGTATGATCCCCTTTGTCCCTGAGCAGTTCATCAAAACGGTGGATCTGCAAGGTAAACAGATTTTAGTGGATTGGGATCCTGACTTCTAAGTCGAGGTACAACAGATGTGGTTAGGGGTAATAACCCTGTTCCCAGAGATGTTCCGTGCCGTGACAGACTTTGGAGTTACGGGTCGAGCCGTGAAAAACGGCCTGCTCGAGTTGCACACGTGGAATCCCCGTGATTTCACCCATGATAGACATAATACGGTAGATGACAGGCCTTACGGCGGTGGTCCCGGAATGTTGATGATGGTGCAACCCTTGCGCGATGCCATCCATGCAGCGAAAGCCGCAGCGGGTGAAGGTGCGAAGGTGATTTATTTGTCACCTCAAGGACGTAAGCTGGATCAGCAAGGCGTCACTGAGTTGGCTCAATCATCACGTTTGATTTTGGTCTGTGGTCGATACGAAGGTATTGATGAACGCATCATTCAAACGGAAGTGGATGAAGAGTGGTCGATAGGGGATTACGTGCTTTCGGGCGGCGAATTACCGGCGATGACTCTGATAGATTCAGTATCGAGATTGGTTCCTGGCGTGCTAGGAAAACAAGCTTCGGCGGAGCAAGATTCTTTCTCCGACGGTTTACTGGATTGTCCACATTACACTCGCCCTGAAAGCTTGGATGGTCTTGACGTACCGGCAGTGCTGCTAAGTGGCAACCACGAACAAATTAGACTCTGGCGTTTACAGCAAAGCCTTGGTAGGACTTTACTTAGACGGCCAGAATTATTGCAAAATCTAGCTCTGACTGACGAACAAACGACTCTATTAGCGCAGTTCGTTGAAGCAATGAACAAGCATGCTTAGTCGTAGCTCAGTTAATTCTAGAACGGAGTAAGTTATGAACAACATCATTAAAATGCTCAATGATGAGCAAATGAAACAAGACGTACCTGCGTTTGGTGCTGGTGATACAGTAGTCGTTCAGGTTCGTGTTAAAGAAGGCGATAAAGAGCGTTTACAGGCTTTTGAAGGCGTTGTAATTGCTAAGCGTAACCGTGGTCTGCACTCTGCATTCACAGTACGTAAAATCTCTAATGGCGAAGGTGTTGAGCGTGCTTTCCAAACGCACAGCCCACTGATCGCTAGCATTGAAGTTAAGCGTCGTGGTCGCGTTCGTCGCGCCAAACTGTACTATCTGCGTGATCGTTCAGGTAAATCTGCACGTATCCGTGAGAAGCTGGCAACTAAGTAATAGTTACCGCTACAGAAAACAAGACGTAGTGTTCGCACAGAAAACCGCCCTAGTGGCGGTTTTTTGTTGCTGTTTTTTGAGTATTTATACTTGATCTAAAGAGAATGAACAGGCATAGTGGTCGCCTAATTGTAATGGTGTAGCATTACAAAAGTACATTGCGATAGATTTACGCTATTTTATATCCGAAATGAATGCCCAAGCTGACTTGAAGTCCTGCTTCGACAACTGGGTTAAACACTAAGTCTTAGGTGGTAAGCATGCAACAAGATACGATTAACAACGTACACATCAGTTCAGAGAAAGTCTTAATCACGCCGCAAGAGCTTAAAAATGCCTTGCCACTCTCTGAGCATGCTTATCGCTATATCCTCAATGCTCGCAAAACCGTGGCTGATATTGTTCATAAGCGCGACAATCGAGTATTGATTGTCACTGGTCCTTGCTCCATCCATGATATCGCCGCTGCTAAGGAATACGCTTTAAGGCTTAAAACCCTGCACGATGAACTCAGTGATGAGTTTTATATCTTAATGCGAGTGTACTTTGAAAAGCCGCGTACCACGGTAGGTTGGAAGGGCATGATCAACGATCCCGATATGGATGAATCCTTCGATGTCGAAAAAGGCCTGAAAATGGCCCGTGAGCTAATGATTTGGTTGGCCGAGTTAGGACTGCCTGTTGCAACCGAAGCACTCGATCCTATCAGTCCTCAGTACATTTCTGAGCTTGTCACTTGGTCTGCCATTGGTGCTCGCACCACTGAATCGCAGACTCATAGGGAAATGGCATCGGGTCTTTCTATGCCGGTGGGCTTTAAAAATGGCACCGATGGTAAGCTCGATGTAGCGATTAATGCGCTAAAATCGGCGGCCAGTAGCCACAGATTTATGGGCATAAACCAACAGGGCCAAGTCGCATTATTGCAAACTGCAGGTAATCCCGATGGTCATGTGATTTTACGTGGAGGTGCAACGCCCAACTATGATGCGGCGAGTGTGGCAGAGTGTGAGGCGCAGCTTCATAAAGCCAAACTCAATGCACGTTTGATTATCGATTGCAGCCACGGCAATTCATCCAAAGACTACAGCCGCCAAAAGCCTGTGTGTGAAGATGTGTTCGAGCAGATTTATAACGGCAATAAGTCGATTATTGGCGTCATGCTAGAAAGTCATTTAAATGAAGGCAATCAAAGTTGTGATAGGCCATTAAGCGAGCTAGCTTACGGTGTTTCTGTAACAGATTCTTGTATTAATTGGGAAAAAACAGAAACCATTTTACGGGAAGGCGCAGCGAAGTTATCTTCAATACTTCCAACGCGTTTCAATATGCTTAAAGTAGCTAACGCTTAAATTAGTTACAGCTTAATGGACTCAGGTATGAATGAAAAAACAACGGCCGAATTAGAACACCTTCGCGGCCTGATTGATGGTGTTGATCAGCAATTACTACACTTACTGCGTAAGCGCTTGGATCTCGTGGCGCAAGTAGGCACGGTGAAACACGGCGCCGGTTTACCTATTTATGCGCCTCAGCGTGAAGCAGCCATGCTGGCTAAACGCCGTGAAGAAGCAAAAACTATGGGGATCGAGCCGCAGTTGATCGAAGATATTTTGCGTCGCTTGATGCGTGAGTCTTACCTCAATGAAAAAGATGTTGGTTTTAAGCAAGTTAAAAAAGATCTTGGCTCAGTGGTGATTATCGGCGGTAAAGGGCAACTCGGTGGACTATTTTCACAAATGCTGACTTTATCCGGCTACCAAGTGAATTTGCTCGATAAAGACGATTGGCAGCAAGCGGATAACCTATTTGCCGATGCGGGCATGGTGTTAGTGACTGTGCCGATTGCGATTACTTGCGAGCTTATTCGTGAAAAGCTGACCCAATTACCAGCCGACTGCATTCTGGCGGATTTGACCTCCATCAAGACTGAGCCAGTTAAAGCCATGCTTGAGGCGCATTCTGGTCCCGTCGTTGGTTTTCATCCTATGTTTGGTCCTGATGTGGGCAGTCTGGCGAAGCAAGTCGTGGTGGTGTGTCATGGTCGCTCGCCGGAAAAATACCAGTGGTTGCTTGAGCAGATCGCCATTTGGGGAGCGCGGATTGTCGAAGCAGAACCAGAGCGTCACGACAATGCGATGCAGCTAGTGCAGGCAATGCGTCACTTCTCGACCTTTGTGTATGGTTTGAATCTGTGTAAGGAAGAGGCCGATATTGATACTTTACTGCAATTTAGCTCGCCGATTTACCGATTAGAATTAGCTATGGTAGGGCGCTTATTCGCCCAAAGCCCAGAGCTTTACGCCGATATTATTTTTGCACAGCAAGATAGCCAGCATGCTATTGGTGATTATTTAGATAACTACCGTGAAGCGTTAGAACTGCTAAAACGGGGTGACAGGAACGAGTTTATTAAGCAGTTCCAAAGTGTCGCCAAATGGTTTGGGGATTTTGCCCCTCAATTCCAGCGCGAGAGTCGTATTATGCTGCAATCGGTAAATGATATGAAAACCAATTAATAAATAAACAGTTACTCTTTAAAACGCCCATCATTGATGGGCGTTTTTTTATGGATTTTTAACAGGTCACATTGTATTAATTAGCAATTGCTTAAGGTGATCTTTCTCTAACATTTAGCATCTCACTTTAGAAATGACTGTCGCTTATGGCACGTTTAGGTAGACTAGTTTTAAACATGTAAAAATAAAGCATGAATTTAAATTAGGAGTCTATCCATGTTCTGTATTCAGTGTGAGCAAACCATTCGTACACCCGCTGGCAATGGTTGTAGTTATTCCCAAGGTATGTGTGGCAAGTTGGCGGCAACGTCCGATCTGCAAGACTTGCTGATTTACATGCTACAAGGCGTGTCTGTATATGCGGTTAAAGCTCGCGAGCTGGGCATTATCGATGCTGAAATTGATAGTTTTGTGCCTAAAGCCTTTTTCGCGACCCTCACCAACGTCAACTTCGATGATGAGCGCATTATGGCCTATACCCAGCAGGCGGCTAAGTATCGTGCTCAGTTAAAAGCTTCTTACGAAGCGGCTTGTGAACAAGCCGGTATTGCTGCTGAGCAAGTGCCGCAAGTCGCTCAGTTAGTGCTGGGGACCAGTAAGATTGAAATGCTAGCGCAGGCGCCGATTGCACTGCTGAATAAAGATAAGCATGAAGTTCATGAAGACATCATGGGATTGAGGTTATTGTGTTTATATGGCCTTAAGGGTGCGGCTGCTTATATGGAGCATGCTCGCGTGTTGGGTCAGACTGATGCTGATGTGGCAGGGCGCTTCCATGAAATCATGTCTTTCTTAGGTGAGCCGAGTGTTGATGGCGATAAGCTGTTTACTACTGCTATGGACATAGGTCAGTTGAACTACCGCATAATGGCAATGCTGGATGCGGGGGAAACTCAAGCCTTTGGTCATCCTGAGCCAACTGTGGTCAACACTAAGTCAGTTAAGGGCAAAGCCATACTAGTCTCTGGCCATGACATGAAGGATTTAGAGCTTATTCTCGAGCAGACTGTAGGCAAGGGTATCAATGTGTTTACCCACGGTGAAATGCTTCCTGCACTAGCGTATCCAGCCTTTAAAAAATATGCACATCTTGTCGGAAATTACGGCAGTGCTTGGCAGAATCAACAGCAAGAATTTGCCAATTTCCCTGGCGCTGTAGTGATGACATCTAACTGTATTATCGATCCAAATGTGGGTAGTTATAGTGATCGTATCTTTACTCGCAGCATAGTGGGCTGGCCTGGTGTGGTGCATATCGAAGGAGATGATTTCTCGGCTGTCATTGATAAAGCGTTAGCCTTAGAAGGCTTTATCTATGATGAAATCCCACACACTATCACTATTGGTTTTGCCCGCAATGCCTTGATGGCCGCAGCGCCCGCCGTGGTTGAAAATGTGAAAAGTGGTGCGATTAAGCATTTCTTCCTTGTTGGCGGTTGCGATGGCGACAAAGCCGACAGAAGCTACTTCACTGAACTTGCTAAATCCACACCTAAGGATTCAATAATCCTGACGCTAGGCTGTGGTAAGTACAAATTCAATAAGCTCGAATTTGGTGACATTAACGGTATTCCACGTTTGCTCGATGTGGGCCAATGTAACGATGCCTATTCAGCGATTCAGTTGGCGATTGCATTAGCTGAAGTGTTTGAATGTGATATCAATGAATTACCTCTGAGCTTAGTGCTTTCTTGGTTTGAGCAAAAAGCCATTGTAGTACTGCTGACGCTGTTGTCACTTGGCGTTAAAAATATTCGAACAGGCCCGACGCCACCTGCGTTCCTGACGGCCAATTTAGCCAAAATTTTAGAAGATAAGTTTGGCTTGCGTAATACCACGACAGTCGAAGCCGATTTAAAAAATATGTTAAACGTGGCTTAAATCAACCAAGAATTGTTGCTGAACTGCGGTTTTGGCTTGTTTACTGAGGCCGCAGTGTTTTGTGGGTAAATGCTATGAACATGAGTGTGATAGCGGGAGCGCGGGCATTATCGGTTTCGCCCCATAAACCCGGAAGTGTTAATCAATTAGTGTGCGTCGAACGCTGGAATGAAACCTCGGATGTCGTGAGTTTTCGTTTTCAAGCGGGCGAGCCGATGAAGTTTGACTATAAACCCGGTCAGTTTATGACCTTTGTGCTTGAGATTAATGGCGAGCAAGTGTGCCGCAGTTATACCTTGTCATCATCGCCATCTAGGCCCTATTCCTTGATGGTGACGATTAAGCGTGTTGCGGGTGGACTCGTATCTAATTATCTTATCGACAATCTATTACTCGGCCAGAGTGTGCGAGTGCTACCGCCCGCGGGGCAATTTAATCTGTTTGATATTGCTCGGCTAAGCCATAAACAGCCAGAGACTGAAAAGTTAGATGCTAATCTGTTAGCTATAACGGCGCAGAAATACCTTTTTTTGAGTGCTGGTTGCGGTATTACCCCCATGTACTCTATGTTGCGTTATCTGACTGATACGCAAATTGATGCCGATATTGCCTTTGTGCACAGTGCGCGATCAGAGAATGATATTATTTTTAAGTCATCATTGGCGACTATGGCCAACCGTTTTAATGCATTTAAGCTCAGATACGTACTTGAGACTGTCACTGAAACACTGGGGTGTTCACCAAAGATAGCATTCGATTTCGGGCGGTTAAGTGCACAGATGCTACAAACCTTAGTACCTGATTTTGCAGAGCGTACTATCTACCTTTGTGGGCCAGAACCTTATATGCAAGCGGTAAAAACCTTATTAGTCGAACTCAATTTTGATATGAGTCGGTTATACCATGAGAGTTTTGCCACGGCCGAGAAAGTTGCTCGCAGTCAGCTTATGCAAGCAAACTCGTCAGATGGAACGAGTGAAAACACACCAGAAGTGGCTTTCGCCTTGTCTATTGGCGATCGAAGCACGACGCTAAATCAAGGGCAAAGTCTGCTGGAGGGAATTGAGGCCGAAGGTTTGCCGATTATTGCGGCCTGTCGTTCGGGCGTTTGCGGCGCGTGTAAGTGTCAAGTCTTGGAGGGAGAAACGGTATCGACAAGCATGATGACACTGACTGCTGCAGAAATTGAGGCCGGTTTTGTACTCGCTTGCTCCACAACATTAGCATCCGACGTGATACTTAAACTTTAACGTGCTGCTAATTAGCGTCATTTACTTGTGACTTATTTTTAAATGGATGGAAATATTTCTAATCCTTAGTTGCGCTTATCTCAGTGAGAACGTAAGGTTAATGACAAGGGCGTATGATGTTTGCGCCCAGTCTATTAGTCTGGCTGGAGTCTCTCAATGACAATGACAACCACTTATGCCGCAAAAATTGAAGACCGTACTCTGGGACATTTGTTGTACGCCTTGATGTCGGGTTTTCCCTTATTATTACTTCCTGTGCTGCTAAGTTTGTTCATTAATCTTTCCCAACGCCAATTCCATGGTAATCCATTATTGGCGTCGCATTTGCGTTGGCAACGGCATTCTAATCTCGCCTTTCTTGGCTTGCTAGTGCTCGGCTATTGCGTTCCACTGACTTGGCTCAGTCTTTCGATTTATCTCTTTGGGATCATTTGGTTTTGCCACAGGATCATTAAAGGGTGGTTAAGTCTATTGGATGGTTTAGAAATCTAAACTTGTGCTAGAGTCTCTAAATTGATGATTTTTAGAGGCTCTTATGTCCAGCTACCAAATTCTGTGTGTCCTCTGCGCGTTGGCGCTAGTGACTTCGGTTATCTCCTCTCGCGTCCATAAACTGCAGGAAACTGTGGCAATTACTGCTATTGCCCTAGGAATGAGTTTGTTGTTGCTCCTTGGGGGGAAGGCTTTAGGTGGGGACGTTTATGTTTATTTTGTCTCTGGCTTAGAGAAACTCGATTTTCAAGCTTTACTGCTCAATGGCATGCTTGGTTTTTTACTCTTTGCCGGCGCATTACAAATCCGCTTAAAAATACTGAGGCATCAAAAGTGGGAGATCCTAATCCTTGCTTTTATAAGCACCTTATTGTCGACATTTATTATAGGTGGGCTGTTATTTTGGTTCGCGCCTATGCTGGGTCTCCCGCTACAATTCAGCCACTGCTTACTGTTCGGCGCCTTGATTTCGCCCACCGATCCTATCGCTGTTTTGGCTATTTTAAAGAAAATGGGTGCGCCGGAAGATATTGCGATTCAAGTAGAAGGTGAATCTTTATTTAACGATGGCATAGGGTTAGTGATTTTTGTGGCAATATCGCAATTGGCTTTCTCCACCGAGCCACTGACGTTTATCCATATCTCTGAGTTATTTATTCGTGAGGCGGTAGGTGGGGTTATTTACGGTAGCGTGCTTGGTTTTCTGCTGCATCATTTTTTCCGCTACTGCGAGGAAGAAACGCAATTAATGCTGGTTACCCTGCTGATCCCAACCGCGGGATATGTCATGGCGGATGTGCTTGGTGTTTCTGGTCCTTTAGCTATGGTGAGTGCGGGGATCATCATAGGAAATTTCAGTGTGCCTAAGTTTTTTGCTCGCAACGAGCGAGTGAAACTATTTACTTTTTGGTCGCTGATTGAATCCTTCTTTAATGCCTTACTCTTCCTATTGCTTGGTTTATTACTTTTGTTAGTCACTTTCAAAGCGCCATTATGGTGGTTTATGTTTGTGGCTATACCAATAGTCTTGTTGGCGCGTGCAATGAGTGTGTTATTACCTTATTTAGGCTTTCGATTGTTTAAGTCATACAACCCCTATGCAGAGACGATTTTGATTTGGGGTGGCTTAAGGGGAGGATTAGCCCTCGCTATGGCGATGAGTTTGCCAGAGGGTATCGTCATAGATGCTATTGGTGGTGTGGAGCTGCGGGAGTTGTTGTTAGTGATGACCTATGCCGTCGTCGTATTTTCGATTCTAGTGCAGGGCTCTACTATGACAGGGCTTATCCGTAGGAGTAATGCCGTTACTGAACCATCGAGTGCTGTTGGCTCTTCTTAAAATGCATAAAGGCTCACTGCGCTGCAATACTAAACAATATTAAGCCTGCTAGTCATCACACTGGCTAGCAAGCTTGTCTGAGTCAATTAGGGATAAAAGATGTCTTATTTATCCCTTAACACACTTCGAACTAACCACATTTCACTTTAAATTAAATCAATCAAGATCAAAGCTTTAGTTCGCCCGATATAATTCCCGTACCACAGCGCTTATTAAGTTAAGCGACTCATGGTCATCATGGCTAGCTAGTGGACAATTGAGTATCAATCCATCCACTTTAAGCTGTTTAATACCTTGTGTTTGAACCAATAGGGCATCATCTGATACGGCATAACTTGGGTTGATCAAAATCGGCAAATGGCTCGTGGCTTTAATCTGGATCAGACTCGCTAAATCGAGTGAAGGTAGATTGGCGTTATTTAAGGTTCTAATGCCTGAGTCACACAGAACCAGTTGCTGATTGCCTTGGCTTAAAATGACTTCTGTTGCCGTGAGTAATTCTTCAAAACTTGCCATATCGTTACGCTCAAGTATTAAAGGTACCGGTAGGGTTCCTACTTGAGTCAGTAAAGTTTGGTTAAACATCTGCTTGCCTGCGAGGAATAACATATCGGCGTGCTGGACTGCTAATGGCATATCAGCTTCTTGCGCTATGGCAATAATGCACACTAGGCCATATTGATGCAGGATTTGGCGTAGTTTAGCGAGAGTAACTTCTGCCATAGTCAGTTGATTAACAGAGCTGAGCAAAACGGCTTGGAATCCCGCTTCTTTAAGCTGCTTCACTTGTTGCTCGAAAGCCGATAATGCTAAATGTGAAATGTCATTATTCAGTGTGATTTGGGCTATGGCACAGACATGCCCTGCACCGATTGTCATTGCGCCGCAGTTGATTTCACTGGCTTGCTCTTTATAGGCTTTGCTATATCGAACTGGACTGGCATTAGCACCATTTTCGCTGATGACTTGATCCTTAGAGGTGCTGGGCTCAATCAGTAGCTGGCTGTTGCTCAGCTGTGTGGGCTTGACTGTTTCACAAGGATAACAGCCTAATACTTTGATAAAACGGGTGATCCGCTCTAGTTGCTTTAAACCTGCCAGCATAGATTCACTGGAGATATTTGCGTCGATATCTAAATAGAACATTTCTTCCCAAGGTGTTCCTGGAATCGGGCGTGACTCTAATTTGCTCATGTTTAACTGATGCGCTTTTAGAACCAGTAAGGCTTCCACTAAAGCACCGGCTTTTTGGCCTGTTGCCATGATCAATGTAGTCTTAGCGGGTAACTGCTCTGGTACGGCAACGGCTTTGCGAGCAACAACGATAAAGCGACTTTGGTTGATCTTCTGATTAGCTAAACCTGCTTCTATGGACTCAAGTTGATAGAGTGCACCACCTTCGGCGCTGCCAATCGCTGCTGCACTGTTATCTGGACTTTGGTTTACCTTTTCCATTGCTTCTGCGCTGCTTGAGCAGTATTCCAGTCTCAAGTCTTTGTGTTGAGTTAAATATCTGCTGCATTGGCTAATAGGCTGAGGGTGGGCATAGACAGTTTTGATCTCAGCTAATTTACTGCCAGCTTTTCCTAGTAGGCAATGGCTGACTTCAATCGTCGTTTCGCCAACAATCGACAGACTGGTGTGCTGTAGCACGTCGTAGACTTCGTTGATTGAACCTGAAGATGTGTTCTCAATCGGCAGGAAACCATAATCAGCATGTCCAGACTCAACGGCTTGCACTATTTCATCGAAACTTTGGCAACCTAAGTCCAGCATTTCAACTTGGCGACGTTGGCAATAGCGTGTAGCTGCGAGATAAGAGTATGAACCTCTAGCACCGAGGTAAGCGATACAATACTGTTGTTTTTGTGTCTCTGGATTGGCGCGGCCGTGAAGGTAAGCTTGTTGATTTAATACTGAATCTTCAATGATGCTCTGGTAAAGGGAGATAACATAGTGGGCATCTAATCCTTTCTCTCTGCCTTCTTTCACGAGTCGAGCGAGCAGTTCTTTTTCCCTTTGAGTATCTCTGATGGGTCTGACATCTACTTCTTTGCTACGGGCTACTTCTAAACTTAAGCGACGGCGCTCAGCGAGTAATGCCAGCAGTTCATTATCCAGATGGGTGATCTGCTCTCGGGTTTGATTTAAAGGCTGTGGTGTATGCATTCTGACCTCAATTGCCGCCATGTATTTTATCAATCGTTTAAGACAAAAAAGCCTCCCAGTTGGGAGGCTTTGGATTTTTACTTTCGTTTTTACACAGTAAATCCGCCTCCTAGAGTGGGGGTGTAAAAAAGAAAGTAAAAAAAGCTGCTGTTATCATTTTCATGGTCTTAAAACTAAAGGGCTAGGGCTTAGCTGTCAATCAAAACTTTCTTAAAGGTAATCTAAAAAAAGCGCACCCGAGGGTGCGCTGGTTTGGTTCAAGTATATATATGGTCAAGCGAGTTTATCCTCCCTATGGTCAGTGTGGGACAAGGTAACACATTCGTTTATCTTACATTTACGTGTAACAGTAAAACGTTGACAACTCACTCGATAACGACTTGCATTTACAATGAACATTAACAAGTACTTTATGCGGCATAGCGTATAACCTTGAAACTATGCAGTTTGCAGTACCAGCGAACTTACGTTGACATGTCTTGCACTTATATTTTAACAATTAACACTTGCATGGAGCTATAACATTAAAAACTAACACTAACAAAACGAACATTTAAAAATAAACGATTTACGGCTCATTGGTTGTACTAGGTACATTTTGCTGTAAGAACAGCTTAGCCTTGTCACGCGTTTAGGTCTTGCTACTTACATTATTACCATTATTACTTTTTACTTTAAAACCTAACATGTTAATACATGGAGAGTATAAAAAGCTTTCATTTACTGTTATTACAATTTTCGTCAAGTCTAGATTTCCTCCTTTTTAGTTGATAAGTAAACATTATTTAAGGTGTCTATAAATATCAAAACTCAACTAATGGTAAACGTTAACACATTACATAAATAAACATTTATACGATTTACAGTTTTTACTATAAAGATAACACTAAGTAAACTAATGACTTTTAATTAAACCAACGTATTGTACTTACATTAAACACTTACATTAAATCACACGCTAAAAACGCTAACTAACATATCAGTGTAAATATGACTCTCTTCATATAACTAATCTATATCTAACTAAACGTGACAGTTGTTACCTCATTTATCTCAGTGTTTAGCACGCATTGGTGCTGACCCGTTTTACAATAAACGCTTTTATTCATGTAGCTTTTGTAAATGTGATTTTTGTTTATGTTTACCTGAGCCTCCATTGTGGATATAAAAAGTTTGATAGTTAAAGGTTTTGCTAATGTACTCGTTGTACTGTACTCGGCTCCTTATGTTAACTCTGGTATTCAGCAATGCCGCCTGTTTCTGGTGGGCATCCTGATATTGGGTCAAAATTGAGTACTGCTTTTAGTGAATGCCAACATACTTGATTGTTTCTAAAATCAAATTGTTCGCTCTTGTGTTGCCTCCTTTCCAAACTTGCTATTGAAAGTGGAACCTAGTTGAAAATAAAAATTGAACTTTTAAACGTAGAAATTATAAGTAAAATTAATCATTAACAGTAAACCTTAGTACTTAAAACCTTAGTGCTTAAAACTATAAGGCTTAGATTGGTCGTGCTCCTTAGTTATATCCAGTAACGTTACTTAGAACTTAAGATCTGTTAATCAATATTTGTAAATCAAAATTTAAAGTAAATCAACATTTGAAACGATTTAAATCCGCACCACTTCGATTCTTGCTGTCACTTTGTAAAGTGTAGTAGGTATTTAGTCAAAAGAACTGTTTTTTTCATCATTAAAATGATTGCACTAAGCTTTTGTAAAAACTGTGATCTGATTAAATATTTCTACTTTATTGCTCTCAAAGTGATGCGTTTCTCGCACTCACTAGATTTAAATTATGCCGCATCTTCCTCCTCGTACTCGTCGTCAATTTCAGCAACATTATTAGTCGGTGTTAGTGATGTGGAGCGTTGAGCTTCAGGTTTGTGTGTTATGCGATTGAGCTGCTTCTCTAATTTTTGGCCCATAGCGTTAATCGCAGTATATAAATTTTCATGTTTTGCTTGAGCGAAGAGTTCTCCATTTGGGATGCCAACCGATGCTTCAATTTTGAAACCAGGTTTCTCCTCCGTAATGATTACATGGGGATTTATCATTTGCACATCATGCCTTGAAAGTTTTTCAAAACGGCTTTCAATGCGTTCGCGAATAGGAGATGTGACTTCAAGTTGCTTGCTAGTAATCTTTAGCATATTTCGAACCTTCTGTTGTTTCCTTGGATTTCAGATTACCAAGGTTCGCACTATAAAACGAGATGTAGATCACGTTTTTGTGCCCATTAGATACTGTTCGTTGGATATTTGATCACTTAGACAAATATCAATAATTCTTGGCCCAAAAGCCTTGTATTGCCAGCTAAATGGGGTCATATTCGATGGGATAACTCCGCAGTCTTTGCCCTTATTTACTTATATTTACTTTAAGTTTCATCCCGAATCCCGATAAAATACCTCTACTTATTCCATTCGGTCACTTTGAGTTTGCCCATTTTATGAATACTGAACACGTTAAAATTAAGGTCTGGGATTTACCCACGCGAATTTTCCATTGGGGCATGGTGTGTCTGTTGGCACTTTTATGGTGGAGTGCCGATGCGGGCGAAATGCAGTGGCATCAAATTTTTGCTTATAGTTTGCTGATCCTTATTGGATTTAGGATCCTCTGGGGGCTGATTGGTAGCGATACGGCAAGGTTTAGTCACTTTGTTCATCACCCCAAAGTTGTACTCGATTACTTGAGATCGATTCGAACTAAAGGGATGTCTGTGGTACTTGGACACAATCCTATCGGTGGCTATATGGTCATCGCGTTGATTGGGATCATTAGCCTTCAATTAGTTACAGGCCTTTTTGCGACCGATGATATTTTTACCGAAGGTCCGCTATATAGCTATGTCAGTTCAGATACCAGTGGGTTTTTGACTTGGTTACACAAAACGAACTTTAACCTTATTCTCTTGCTGAGTGCCATTCATGTACTGGCTGTGATTATTCATGCCATGAAAGGGGATAAGTTAGTTGGTGCTATGATCAGTGGCTACAAGAAAGTCTCGAAGGTTGCTTTTTCATCAAGTGCGAAGAGCGAGCTTCGATTCAAGTCTGAGTGGCTTGCTTTAGTGCTGTTCACAGTATGCGCTGCTGTGGTCTTTGGCTATTTAATGTGGCCAATAGTGCAAGTTCTGTAGATTTATACTTAGTTTTGGAACAACAAAAAGCCTGCTATTTAGCAGGCTTTTTGATGGGAAAAACAACGTCAAACTAATCTTTCTTATAAATGTCGTGACAACTTTTACAGCTTTTTCCAGTGTCCATAAAGGCTTGTTTGATTTCAGCTTGATTACCTTTTTGAGCTACAGTAGCCAGAATGGCAGCATTCTCTTGGAAGGTTTTCATTTTTGCATCAAAATCAGCTCTGTCTTGCCAAACTTTGGCTAGGGCTTCGGTATCACCTTTGTCTGAGCCATCAATAAAACCTTCGAAAGGAATTTTGGATAATGCAGCAACATTCGTTGCGCGCATTGCGAAGGTTTCTGCTTCGAAAGGTTTTTTGCCTTTCATCATGGCAGCCATATCGCCGAAGTTATAAGCAATAAGACCAAATGCAGATTGGCGGTATTCAATTGCATCTTTAGAGTCTTCGAAATTGTGTGCTTGAGCAGTTGAAGCCAATAAGGTACTGGCAACGAGAGTAAGTAGTAATTTTTTCATCGTATTCTCACAAATTAGCGTCGAAGTGTGACATTGCACTCCTATTGTACACAAATTAACTTGATGTACTAGAAGCAATTTTGTCAGTTTTTGTCTGGATAAGACGGCTAAACGTAACAATTTATTTGTAAGTAGGCTAAATCTGTTAGACTGCTAATGTAATGCTTGAACAGTACTTATGAGGGTGATTATGCGAGCTAACTGGGATCTAGTATTAGAAAAAATTTTGAGCCACAGCAATTATGAAGATCTTTCTGTGTTGTTTCATTTACTGTTAACCGAAGAAGAACGTAGTGCCGTTGCCGGACGTTTGAAGGTCTTTCAATTGCTGCTAGACGGGGAAATGAGTCAAAGGCATATCGCTGCGGAATATGAAGTCAGTATTGCAACGATTACACGTTGTTCTAATTATTTGAAGAATATGTCTTCTGAGCATAGGGCGAAAGTTCAAAAACTAATTGGTTAGTGTTCACGTGGATACAACTCTTATGAATATCATCTGCTCCTATTGTGGTGAATAGAACTAAGTCTTAAGGCGTGATGGGAAGCTTATGACGACGATAGAGGGAACGACGAACCAGAATGTATAAGCCGTAGCTGAGTAAACAGATAGCCAGAATTGGGTAAAGATCCTTGGGAAGGAATTTAAAGATAGCCAGCGCCGCTAAGAGATAGATAAAAGGTATAAAGTCATAAATTATCTCGGGAAGATAACCCGATTTACGTCGTTTGGCCGAGTCTGTTCGACGGTTTTGAGAACGCATAACGTAGATCCTCGCACCTAATACAAATACCACAGTTGCCGCTATCAAGGCATAGTTGATGTCGAGTGCAATAAAACTCGAACTACCGAGCGCCATGTAGCCAAAAGGCAAAATTTCGTAAAGTGGTTTGGTTAACATAAGCACTCCGTCGCTTAACTTAGGTTGATATCAATATCTAATTGAAAATATTCATATAAAATTTGAATACTTCAATTTACCAGTCAGTTATTTATCTATTACGAATATTATAAACGCTTGTGTATAAAAAATGCACGACCTTAAATTAAGGGCGTGCATCTTAAAAGGTTAAACAATGGCTGTTTAATCACTTACGGATAAACAACTTCTCGTTTAACTTCTGGTATCAGGCTTTGTTTAGCCGCGGCAACCACAGCCGCCATTACCATCACAACCTGTTTTAGGTGTATCACAGGCTTCGTGCTCTTCATGGTGGTGTCCATGATCGTGGTCTGAACCACCACAACATCCGCCCGCTTCTTGTTTACCTGAACCGCCACAGCATCCACCACCGTGGTCGTGATCATGTCCATGGCTTCCACAACCACCTTGGGCATGAATGTGGCCATGAGCGATTTCTTCGGCTGAGGCTTCACGAACGTCAACGATTTCGACGCTGAAATTGAGCGATTGGCCCGCTAAAGGATGGTTGCCATCGACGATAACCACATCGTCTTTCACTTCCATGACTTGAACTGGGCGCTGACCCATTTCAGTTTCAGCGATGAAGCGCATACCTGGGACGATATCTTCGATATCACCAAAGGCTTCTAATGGCACGGCTTGACGTAGGCCATCGTGATAAGGCCCATAGGCTTCTTCGGCACTAATAGTGACATCGAGTTTTTCGCCTTTGCTTTTACCGTCTAATGCGGCTTCTAAACCTGGGATCAGGTTTTCAGTGCCGTGTAGATATAGCATAGGTTCAGAGTCGAAAGAGTCTTCTAATAGTCTGCCTTCTTGATCTGATAAACGGTAATGAATGGTTACCGCGCTGTGTTGAGTGATCTTCATATCGCCTCCAATTCGTAATGTGCGCGCATAATAACGTGCTTTTTTAGTGCTGGCGATAATTTGAAGTGGCTTATGTTAGATATCGCACAGGTTTTTTTTAGGCAAATTTGTCGGTGCTTTACGGTAGAAAGGATGAGTAATGTGATTTTTGCTCGTTAGCCTGTCAATTTAGCCTGAGTGATGAGGTAGAACAAATAACGCATTATTTTAACGTGCACTATAAATAATTAGATTGAAAACAAGTGATTATCTAATGGTTTTCGTGCCGCATTACGTTGACGTCAACAGTTATCTATTGCGTAAATCGCATTTTTACCCCTAGAAAACTTCATATTAACGAATCTTGATGCAGTATTTTATCGAGCGTTAATATTTGCCTATAAATAATCCATTTTAGGGGTTGACAAGCGCGGGTAAAAAAAGCAATTCTGTTTATCAAGAAATTAACATGGATTAGCCCAAACACATGCATAGCCTAGGTTTCGTAGTAACTACCATTATTACAACCACCACTACAACAACAGTGGGGGCGGGCTGATACACCCTAAAGAATTTTAACGATGAGCCCGCTTCCCACAAAGAAGCGGGCTTTTTTGTTTCTAGCTCTTATTTCTAAGTCGGGCGCGGTACAGGAGAACAAGATGAAAGTAATGAAATTTGGTGGTACCTCGCTTGCAAATTGGCAGCGATTCTCGATGGCGGCGGATATCGTTGCTAAGTCATCTAAGCTTGAACCCATCGCCACTGTGCTATCGGCCCCGGCGACTGTGACAAATGCGTTACTAGAAATGGTTGATGTAGCAGTCAAAGGTGAAGATTATTCGCCTGTGCTGCAGCATGTTGAGCGGGTATTTACCTCGCTATACCAAGATGCTGTTACTTCAATGTTGTCGAGTGAGCAGAGTGAACAGCTCTTTTCTGGACTTAATGCACAGCTGGTGATTTGGCAGGATAGATTACGTGGCATTAGCTTACTGCAAGAGTGTCCTGATGGCATACGTGCTGAAATCGTGGTGGCAGGTGAGCGTTTATCTGCAGCCTTGATGGAACAAGTGATGCTATCTAAGGGGATCACATCTGCTCAACTCGATCCGCGCGCCTTGTTTCTAGGTCGTGGTCGGCCGTTAGAATCCGTGGTCGATATCGCTGTGAGTAAGCCAAGGTTTCGTGCGTTGGCATTAGGTGAAAAGCGCGTATGGGTAATGCCGGGATTCACCGCCGCCGATGAACAGGGCAAAGTGGTGACGTTAGGCCGTAATGGTTCTGACTATTCTGCTGCTGTGCTCGCTGCCTGTTTAGATGCGTCAAGTTGTGAAATCTGGACCGATGTTGACGGTGTTTATAATACCGATCCCCGTGTGGTTGCCGATGCTAAGCTGTTATCACAACTCAGCTATCAAGAGGCGATGGAACTCTCCTATTTTGGCGCTAAGGTGCTGCATCCTAAGACGATTGCGCCTATCGCCCAGTTCCATATTCCCTGTTATATCAAAAACAGTTTTAACCCCGATGCGCCCGGCACTCTGGTATCAAACCAAGCCGATGAAACCGGCTTGCAGGTTAAAGCTATCTCTAATTTAGATAACCAGACCATGTTCGATATTTCAGGCCCTGGCATGAAAGGCATGGTTGGCATGGCGAGCCGTACCCTCGCGGCGATTTCCCGCAGCGGCGTGTCTGTGTCTTTAATCACCCAAAGCTCCTCTGAATACAGTATTAGCTTCTGTGTGGCGACGTCTGACTCGGCCAAAGTGAAATGGGCCTTAGAGCAAGAGTTTGAATTAGAAATAAAAAGTGACTTGCTTGAACCTATTGCTATGCGTCATGAGCTCGCTATCGTTTCTTTGATTGGTGATGGCATGCGCACCCACAAAGGCGTGGCAGCGCGTTTCTTCCAAGCGTTAGCGCAGGCGAGCGTGAACATTATCGCCATCGCCCAAGGTTCGTCCGAGCGGTCGATTTCGACTGTGATCGAGCAGCGTAAGACTAAGCATGCGGTGGCGGCTTGTCATCAAGGCTTTTTCGATGTGCAGCAGTATTTAGATGTGTTTTTAGTGGGTTGCGGCAATGTAGGTGCAGGCCTGCTCGAGCAGATAAAACAACAGTCCGCCATGCTCAAAGAGCAGCACATCAGTATCCGTGTTTGCGGCATAGTAAATTCGAACAAGATGCTACTCGACAGTGCGGGCATCGATTTAAGCAACTGGTCTAGTTTGCTTGCCGATAGTCAGCAAGCCTGCGATATCCCTGCGTTACTTGCATGGGTGAAAGAGCAACAATTGCTTAATCCTGTGCTGGTGGATTGCACCTCGAGTGAGCAAGTATCGGATCTGTATTTGGATGTGATGAACTCAGGATTGCATGTGGTCACGCCGAACAAAAAGTCGAACACTCGCGATTATGCTTATTATCAAGCACTTCGCCAAACGGCATTAAAACAGCGTCGCCAATTCTTATATGAAACTACAGTCGGTGCAGGTTTGCCTGTGATCGATAACCTGAAAAAACTGTTATTTGCGGGTGACAAACTGCATAAATTTAACGGTATTTTATCGGGTTCTTTATCCTTTATCTTCGGCATGCTGGATGAAGGCATGACACTTTCTGAAGCAACCGGTCTTGCGCGGGAAAAATGTTTTACTGAGCCCGATCCCCGTGATGATTTGAGTGGTATGGATGTGGCGCGTAAAGTGCTCATTCTTGCCCGTGAAGTGGGACTAAAGTTAGAGCTCTGTGACGTGCAGGTTGAATCTGTATTGCCAGCCGAGTTTGATGATTCAGGTGATGTTGAAAGCTTTATGGCACGATTACCGCAAGTTGATGCTGCAATTGCCACAAAAGTGGCGCAGGCCAAAGCCCAAGGTAAAGTGCTGCGTTATGTTGGGCAAATTGAGGATGGTGTGTGCCGTGTGCGTATCGCCGAAGTGGATGCACAGGATCCGCTTTATAGCGTTAAAGGCGGTGAAAATGCCTTGGCGTTCTATAGCCGCTATTATCAGCCCATTCCCTTTGTGCTACGCGGCTATGGCGCAGGGACTGAAGTGACCGCTGCTGGTGCCTTTGCCGATGTATTAAGAACCTTGAATTGGACTCGTGAGGTGAGTGTATGAGTTTGACCGTTTACGCTCCAGCCTCTATGGGTAACGTGGGAGTCGGATTTGATTTACTGGGGGCAGCATTAGCGCCGATTGATGGTAGTTTACTGGGCGATAGAGTGACTATCGCCGCGGCAGCGTCGGGTGTGAGTCTTATGCAGACTGGCGCTTGGGCCCATAAACTGCCTGATAATCCGCAAGACAATATTGTGTACCAATGTGCCGAATTCTTCTTAACAGCCATGAGTAAGGAGTTCTTAGAAGCATTTGGCAAAGATGAAGGCGTGGCACTCACACTGGAAAAGAACCTGCCCGTCGGTAGTGGGTTAGGGTCGAGTGCCAGCTCTGTCGTGGCGGCGTTATATGCCTTGAATGAATATTTTGATAGACCCTATAACGAGCAAGCACTGCTAGAACTGATGGGCGAGTTTGAAGGGAAGATCAGCGGTAGTGTGCACTATGACAACGTTGCCCCCTGTTATTTGGGCGGCATGCAATTGATGCTCAATGTGCCGGGCACAGTTTGCGAAGCGATACCCAGCTTTAAAGAATGGTATTGGGTTGTGGCCTATCCAGGGATTTCACTTTCAACGGCAATGATGCGCAAACTCATGCCAGATCAATATGATAAAAGTGTCACTATCGATTTTGGCCGTTATTTAAGCGCCTTTGTGCATGCGTCTTACCAGCAGAATGCCAAGCTTGCGATCAGCGTATTAAAGGATGTGTTAGCCGAGCCCTATCGCGCCGCCGCGATCCCGGGTTACGACAAGGCCAGAGCCGCTTTAGCCGATTTAGGCATGTTGACTACGGGGATTTCGGGCAGCGGCCCAACGCTGTTTTCAATAACCGATGATTTAGCCACGGCAAATACCGCTAAAGCTTGGTTAGAGGCGCATTATCTCACCGAGGAGGGTGGCTTTGCCCACGTGTGTCGCCTCGATGAGCAAGGCACGCGTAGAGTCGATTAATAGTTAATTTAGCTACGACTAAGTACCCCAAATTAGCATTTAAGCTTTAGCATCAAAAGGTTGAGTGAGCATGGAACTATATAATTTAAAACACCCTTCGCAGAAAGTGAACTTTAAAGAAGCGGTACAACTGGGGTTAGGTAAAGACAGAGGTTTGTTTTTTCCTAGTCAAATACCCGTACTAGACGATATTGAAGGATTGCTGGCGTTGCCATTCGTTGAGCGCAGTAAAAAAGTACTCGGTGCATGGCTTGCCTCTGAACTAGGGCAAGATGCGGTTGATGAACTGGTTGAGCGTGCCTTTAACTTCGATTTACCTTTGGTTGCCGTCGATGAGCAGCGTGCCTGCCTCGAATTATTCCACGGTCCAACACTGGCGTTTAAAGATTTTGGGGCGCGCTTTATGGCGCAATGTGTCAATGCCTTTGTCGGCGACACACGCTTAACCATTCTGACTGCGACCTCGGGTGACACTGGCGCCGCGGTTGCCGATGCTTTTTATGGGCTTGAGAAAGTCAATGTGGTGGTGCTCTATCCTAAGGGCAAGATCAGTGAGCTACAGGAAAAGATGTTCACGACTTTGGGCAAGAATATCCATACAGTTGCCGTCTCGTCCGATTTCGATGCCTGCCAAGATCTGGTTAAGCGCGCCTTTGATGATCCCGAAGTCCGCGATGGGCTGAGCTTAAACTCGGCGAACTCTATCAATATCAGCCGCTTACTCGCGCAAATTTGCTATTACTTTGAAGCGGTTGCCCAGTCTAAACAACGCCATGAAGCCGATCCTGTGATTTCAGTGCCAAGTGGTAACTTTGGCAACCTCACCGCAGGTTTATTCGCTAAAGCCATGGGATTACCGGTTAAACGCTTTATTGCCGCGACCAATGCCAACGATACAGTGCCGCGTTATTTAGACAATGGCCAATGGCAGCCCAATCCGACTCAAGCGACTATGTCCAATGCCATGGATGTGAGTGAACCCAGTAACTGGCCGCGTGTGGAAGCCATTTGTGAGAAATTAGGCTGGCCACTGAGTAGCTTAGTGGGTATTCGTTTATCGGAGGAACAAACGTCACAGGCATTAGCTGAGTTACACGCTCAAGGTTATGTGTCTGAGCCCCACGCGGCGATTGCGGCTAAGGCCTTATCTTTAACCTTAGTGCCCGATGAAGTGGGCATATTCTTGGGGACGGCGCATCCCGCTAAATTTAAGGATGTTGTGGATAGAGAATTAACGCTTAACTTACCCTTGCCGCCTGAGCTTGAAGCTGTTGCGAGTAAGCCCATCTTATCTGCGGAATTAGCGGCAGATTTTACTGCATTAAAAGTGCATTTATTCAAAATATTAGCTTAAGGGCTTTAGCCCTACTGATGTCTGCCTAGCAGTGGAATAACATGGCGTAAAAGCAGGAAGGGAGCTTGGCTCCCTTTTTTTACAAGTGTGAGTTTTATGGTGGGGAATTGATGAGCTTGTGTTACCAGCGAACATAAAACAACCCTTAGTTAACTACATGATATTTAATTAATATTTGTAACTTTCTGTATTATCCTTGGTTTCTTATATGTGACATTGTTCACAATTTTATCGGTTGCAATTAGTTATGTTCACCCGCGTGTTTAATCTGTGGGTTAATTGATTTGTCTAAATTTTTTCTGTTAAGTACATGTTTTTGCGTTTTAATATCTGGATGTGCGACCAAGCAGCATGAACTATATCGTCGCATAAACGTGGCGTACGATTTTGAAGTCACCCACTGCGATAGTTTTGCTTTAGTCACTGGGGTGAGCCGCCATGAAAACCGGCTTGATGAAGCTAAAGAGTCCGCCACGGCTCAGGGTGAGGAATTGGGGGGAACACACATAGTTTGGTTACAAGTCGATATGGGGGATCCCACTAAAGTTGTTGCTATTATTTATAAGTGTCTGATTTAAATTTATAAAACTTTATTTTATTTCCTGCGTTCAGGCTTAGCCTTTATCGCAGTATAGTGAGTCGTTTAGATCTCACTCTTGGCTGTTGTGCTTTTTTGTTATTATCCCCCGTCCTTTTTTAGGCTAATTACTGTGATCTCGCCGGTGTTTATGGCGCGCTATCTAAGTGACAACTACGCTTACTGAGGTAGAACCCCCTCGCGGAAGTCTGACACTGAATCGTTATACTTCATCTTAATCAAGAGAGGATCATCAACTTAAGAGGCAAGTAACTTAGCCTATGCCATGGTTTAAATACGTTCCTGTCTTATTTATGTTTTTTTTAGTCTTGCCCGCTGTAAGTGCGTCGCAGGTCAATAGCCCTTTACCTTGTAAGAACACGATTAAAGTCGGTTACAACGATTGGCCTCCCTATGCTTGGCAAGATCCTCAAGGAGAAGCCCAAGGCTTAGATGTGGATCTGATGCGGGCATTTGCAGTGTATCTTGGTTGTGAAGTTCATTTTATTAATGTGCCCGCTAAGCGCTCGCATCAGATGTTGCGAGCAGGACAGTTAGATGTGTTGATGGGAGCGACTATGACGGATGAACGTCAAAACTATGCTCTTTTTTCAACCTATTACCGAGATGAAGAGCTACGCTTATTTGTACTTTATGAGCAAAAAGATCAGATTAATATCGATAAATGGGAGGACATTTTTACCAAAAAATTGCGTCTACTTGTCCCTTCTAGCGGTTGGTATGGTGCAGATTATCAAGAATCTCAATATCGATTAGAGCAGGAGCACTTGTTAGTATTAAGTCCCGACTCAGATAAGTCTGTGCAAATGCTTATCTACGGTAGAGGAGATATGATCGTCGGAGATACCTTAGCCATGCCCTATATCGCCAGCCAGCATCAACGCATCAAGCTAGTGCCACTTAAGTTAGTGTTAGATCAAAACCATATTCATTTAATGTTCAGCAAAGCGAGTATCAAGACAAGCCAGTTAGAGCAGTTTAATCATGCGATTAAGGCATTGATGGATAACGGTGAAATTGCACGAGTGATCAATAAATGGCAACAAATGACACTGGCGAAACAGTCTAATATGAGCCGCCTAAACAGTCCGCTAAAGACGCTGTATGTCAGCCCTTAACATTAGCCCTTCACGTTAGCCACTCGTGTCCGACTCTGGTATATTTTTATCCTAGTGCAATATGGTAACGCTATGATCTTTGATGTTTTCCTCTAAAGAATCTTGTCTTTTATTCAGTTGTTCCTCCGCGATTTAAGATGTGACACATTTGCTAAAACTTCTCTGACTTGAAGTTACTGAACTCTCTATCAAATTCTGCTAGCTTGTTGGGCTCAATTGTCATGCTTTGGACTTGATTGTGGTTTTTTACAAAAGCCCATGGCAAGAATTTCTTCGCTAAATCTGCTAGCAAAATCTCGTAGTAAAGAGTCTATTGCTAAAAATAACAATAGGATAGAGGTCATACATGAAACTTCGCCATTCTGTCGCCTGCTGTATGCTTGCCCTAGGCACATTAACAGCGTTCCAAACCATCGCTGCCGATGCGGTGAGCAATCAAGGGTATTACCGTGCGCCAGCGTTGCACGATCAAACCTTAGTCTTTACTGCAGAAGGGGATTTATGGACTCAGACCTTAGGTCAAAAAGCGGCTACTCGCTTAACGAGTTTACCTGCGGAAGAGCTAGGGGCGACTATTTCGGCCGACGGTAAGTGGGTTGCTTATGTTGCCAACTATGAAGGCGCGAGCGAAGTGTATGTGATCCCCATTACGGGCGGTGTGGCTAAACGGGTGACTTTTGAGAATAGCCGTGTACGAGTTCAGGGCTGGACTGCCAAAGGCGAGATTTTATATTCTACCGACACTGGTTTTGGTCCTGCTAATAATTGGATGCTGCGCAGCGTCGATCCTCAAACCCTCACCACCACAGATTTACCCTTAGCCGATGCAGTTGAAGGTGTGATTGATGATCGCAACGAATACGTGTACTTCACCCGCTTTGGTCTGCAAGTGACTGGCGATAATGCCAAAGTGTACCGTGGCGGCGCAAAAGGTGAATTATGGCGCTTTAAACTCGGCAGCAAAACCGAAGCACAGTTGCTCAGCGGCCAACACGACGGCTCAGTGCGCCAACCTATGCTATGGCAGGACAGACTCTATTTTATCAGCGACAGCGATGGCAACGACAACCTCTGGTCGATGGCGCTCGATGGTTCAGATGCAAAACAGTTGACTCAATTTAAAGATTGGCAAGTCCGCGGTGCGCGGATGGACCAAGGCAAAGTGGTATTCCAGTTAGGTGCGGATATCCATGTGTTTGATATTGCGGCCGCTAAAGACTCGTTACTCAATATTGAACTCATTTCCGATTTTGCCGAGCGCCGTGAGCATTGGGTGACAGATCCTATGGATTACGCTTCTTCAACTAATTTGGCCCCCGCTGGCGATAAAGTGGTGATCACCGCCCGCAGCCACGTGGCAATCGCGGGTATTGATGGCTCGCGTTTAGTTCAAGTTGCACTGCCGGGGACTTATCGCGTAAGGGAAGCGGTGTTGAGCCAAGATGGCAAGTCGGTTTATGCGATTAGCGACATGACAGGTCAGCAGGAAATTTGGCAATTCTCTGCTGATGGCAGCAGTGGCGCTAAACAGTTAACCAAAGACAGTCATACTTTAAGAATGAGTCTTAATTTGTCCAGTGACGGTCGATTTATCGCCCATGACGATAACGATGGTAACGTTTGGCTGCTCGACTTAAAGAAAAATACCAATCAAAAAATCATCACTAACGGCGAGGGACTTGGGCCTTACGCCGATATCCGCTGGTCCGGTGACAGCCGTTTTATTGCATTAACTAAGTCGGAAATCGGTAAACAACGTCCGCAAATCGTTCTGTATGCTGTGGATGAAAATAAGGCCGAGACGCTCACCAGCGACAAATACGAGTCCTATTCGCCAACCTTTAGCAGTGACGGCCAGTGGCTATATTTCCTGTCAAACCGCCAATTCAGCGCAACACCAAGTTCACCTTGGGGCGATAGAAACATGGGTCCTGTGTTTGATAAACGCAGCCAAATTTTTGCCATCGCACTGGTCAAAAATGCCAAATTCCCCTTTAGTAAACCCAATGAACTCGAATCGAATCAAGTTGAAAAAACCGATGCTAAGGATAAACCGAGTCCAGTGAAAATCGATTGGGCAGGGATCTCCCAGCGTTTATGGCAAGTGCCTGTCGATTCAGGAAATTACAGTAAGCTGCGCGTCGTCGATGATAGACTTTATTTGTTAGATCAAGCTATTGGCGACGATGTCGCTCCTAATTTAATGACCATCAAATTTGACCGATTAAGCCCCAAAGCCGAGGTTTTTGCCGAGGACATTGGCCAATATGAGGTTTCTGCCGATGGTAAAAAGCTGATGCTACGTAAGCACAGTAATGAAAAATCACTCCTGATTGTTGATGGCGGTGATAAATTAGGCGATACGGATAATGCCAAAGTGCAAACGGAACAATGGCAGCTAGCGATTTCTCCGCAGCTTGAATGGCAGCAAATGTTTGAAGATGCGTGGTTGATGCACCGAGAATCTTTCTTCGACAAGAAGATGCGCGGCCTCGATTGGCAAGCCACTAAGGCTAAGTATCAGCCTTTGCTCGACCGCCTGACCGATCGTAACGAACTGAATGACATCTTCATGCAAATGATGGGCGAGTTAGATTCTTTGCACTCACAGGTGCGCGGTGGTGATTTACCTCAAGATCCCGATGCGGCTAAAGCGGCAAGCCTTGGCGCGCGCCTACAACAAACTGCAGATGGCGTTAAAATCGCGCACATTTACAGTAACGATCCTGAGTTACCGGCTAATGCTTCACCGTTAAATCGTATCGAAGTCGATGCTAAAGAAGGCGATATGCTGTTGGCTATTAATGGCACGCCAGTGGTGAATGTGGCCGACGTCACGCGTCTTCTGCGCAATCAACAGGATAAGCAAGTATTACTACAGCTTAAGCGTGGTAGCCAAACCCATAAAACCATCGTCATGCCCGTTAGCGCTGTGGTGGACAGTCAATTACGTTACTTAGATTGGGTGAGCCATAACGCGGCTGTGGTCGAGGATGCAAGTCAGGGCAAGATGGGTTATTTGCACTTATATGCCATGGGCGGTGGTGATATTGAAAGTTTCGCCCGTGAGTTTTATGCCAACTACGATAAAGAGGGTTTGATTATCGATGTTCGCCGTAACCGCGGTGGCAATATTGACAGTTGGATTATCGAGAAGTTACTACGCCGCGCTTGGGCGTTTTGGCAACCGACCCACGGCACGCCAAACACCAATATGCAACAAACCTTCCGCGGTCATTTAGTGGTGTTAACCGATGAACTGACCTATTCCGACGGCGAAACCTTCTCCGCAGGGATTAAAGCACTCGGTATTGCGCCCTTAATTGGTAAGCAAACGGCAGGGGCGGGCGTGTGGTTATCTGGGCGAAATGCGTTGACCGATAAAGGGATGGCGCGGGTGGCCGAGTATCCACAGTATGCAATGGATGGCCGCTGGGTGCTTGAAGGCCATGGCGTAACGCCGGATATTGAAGTCGATAACTTACCTTTCGCTACCTTTAATGGCAAAGATGCGCAGCTTGAAACTGCAATAAGTTATTTGAAGGATGAGTTGGTTAAACAGCCAATCCCAGCCTTAAAAGTGCAACCTTTGCCTGTAAAAGGTATGGCACAGGATATTAAAGCTAAGTAATTGATATTTAAATTCAGTATTTAACCGAAATTTAAGGTATCTCGGCTAGCATGTCCGCGTACAAAGTTAGGGTGTTGTCTCTTGGTTCCCGAGACAACACCCATTTTTATGCCCATTCATTAATACTTCTATTCCCATTTTTACTTGTTTCTGCATAGATCTGCATAGTGTTCACTTGCTGTTGTTGGGCAAGGTGATTAACTGTCATTGCTCTCGCGTCTTCGTTATGGCTTAGATAATAGGCCGTTGGCGCTGAAATCCCTTGGCTCGTTCCTGTCGCTAAATTGGTCATGTCGGCGATCACTTGATACTTCATCTTCGCGTGTTTCAATTCGACTAAGGTTTCTATGTTATCCCTCAGTGCTGGCATTTCTGCTGGTTTTTGCGTATTCGCCGCCAATTGTTTTGCATCGCTAGAAAGCGTTACTGTATCAGTTGATGCTGGTGCGCTGGTTTGAACTGGATTTTTAACCTGTGTAAATTCAGCAGTGGAGACATTTTTTTGTGGGCTGACAGACGGGGAATTTCGCAGTGGTTGAATGTGCATCTTTTAATTCCAACAGATGATACCAAGCTAAGATTGGCTTCTATCGTACTGTTTAAAAGCTGGACCTGAGCTGAATAATGGTGAAAAGTTAGACTCTGTGGATGGTTAGGTGGCGCGGATAATTCGGTGATAGCAATGATTCAGACAGGTATTGAGTTACGGTGCGGCAATAAAAAAGCCCGCTTAGGAAAAGCATCTGCGGGCCATAAAGATCTGCTCAAATCCTAAAACTTGATTTGAATATCTGTTGCTAAACTATTAGCGATAAAGCAATTTGCATGTGCTTTCTCGTGAATTTTCTCAAGGGTTTCTTGGCTGACTTCGACCCCTTCAGCGAAAATGACCTTAGGATTGAGCACCATCTTTGTCACGGCCAACTTGCCCGCCTCGTTTTTACCCAGCTCTGCAGTGGCATTATCCACATAGGAGGTTACAGGTAAGCGCTTAAGATGCGCAATTGCTAGAAAGGTCAACATATGGCATGAGGATAATGCAGCCAACAGGCTTTCCTCTGGATTGACATTTTGCCCATTGCCTTTGTATTCCGGTGCCGACGAGGCTTGAATCGTCTGGCCGCTGCCAAAGGTAATACTGTGGTCTCGACAAAATTCGCCTTCTTCGGCGGGCGAGGTTTGCCAGTTAACCGTTAAGTTAAAGCCCATTATTTTCTCCTATCTGAAGGACATCAGGGCACTATAGCCTAGCGGTGCTCACTTAGCCATGATCGCCATGCCAGTGTTAGCTGGACATTAGATCCCAGCACTCAGTAATAGAGTGCCAGTGAGCACGCTGCCAGTGACGATTCCTATCGGTAAATGGCGCGGGCTGTAGCTTAACGTTAGGATAACCAGCATTGCCGCGAGGGAAATTATTCCCATAAACAAAATGCTCCCGTAGGCCCAGCCCTGATCGCTCGCGCAGGCACTTAAGCTAAATGCTAGTAGTAACCAAGCAAACAAGGTTAGCAAACGACTTTGCCATTGTGCTGGTGGACGATTGAACACATCTTTGAAGTGACCAAATTTAGCTAAGGCAAACAGGGCGAGGGAAAGATAACTCAAACCTAAGATCCCAAGTAGGGGAATAAATTCTGGCATCATGATTTGGCTTCCTCCAATGAAGATGACGAACTAAGGTCGCTGGCAAGGGATGTTTGGGATTCGCTTCTACGTGCATTTTTTGCTTTTGCTGGGCGTTTAGCGGGGGCCTTAGCAATCAAAGTCACTCTTTTACTGGCAAATAGCATAGCGCCACCAAGTAGCACTGCGAGCACGTCAAATCCGACTAAAGCCCATTGGTGGGATTGGATATTGTCGATGATATTGCTTGGTGATGTGAAGGCATTGAGCACGGGCAGCGCACAGCACAAGGTCCCTGTGAGTCGTAATGCGGTTTGCCACTGGCGACGTGAACGACCCAAGAAAGCCCAAACTCCCATTGCCGCTAACGCGAGAAAGAAACTGTGAACTTCCCATTCAGAGCGGCTTGCAAAACTTGTCGATAAGAGACGATTGGCGTAAAAGAAGGCTACAGTGCCTAAGGGTAGTCCTAAGATAAACATGAAGTTTAACCCTTCAACTAAACGTAATCCAAAGCTTGGTTTCTCGCCTTTATCGATCAATTTTTGCTGTTTTTGACGTAGACGAATGGCCCACATCAAAGTGCCTGTCGCGATCATAGCGCAGCCTAATAAACCGCAGAAAAAGAATAAAAATCTTAGCAGCGGGGCGGCAAAACGTGCCGTGTGCAGCGACATCATAGTATCGTAAGTCGCGGAGGCTCCTGAGGCTTCGTGCGGGCTGGTATATTTAAGCTCACCATTTACCCCGTTGAATATCAAAATATTGGCTTCATCGGTCACATCTTTACCTGTGTTTTGGTAAAAGGTCACTTGGCTATTTTGATCTTTAGGGTATGACACTATCACTTGCTTAATTGGCGCATCGCCCCATGCGGCTTTCACTTGAGGTAATAATTGGCTTAGTTGCACCTGTGGCGCACTAATCCCTGCAGCTTTCTCGGTTTGTCTGGCGGGATTAAGTTCTTTTAAAAAAGCTTGGTTATCACCCGAATAGGCGGTATTAACCGTCCATGGGATATAGATAAGCATTAGGGTAATAAGCCCTGTATAAGTGATCATCAAATGATAGGGCAGGGCGATGACAGAGCTCACATTGTGCGCGTCTAGCCAAGAGCGAGCGCCTTTATCCCGTCTAAAACTGAACAAATCTTTGAAGATCCGTTTGTGGATCACTATGCCACTGATAAGGGCGATCAGCATAAACATAGTGCAAACGCCGACGATATAACGCGCTGTAATAGCGGACATATAGTGCAAGTCAAAGTGCAGACGATAGAAGAAATCACCGCCGCGACTCTCACGCACTTCAGAGATCATGCCGCTGCCATCTGCTAAGGCTACATGTTCTTCAGTCTTGCCACGACGCTGACCTTTTTCTGGTGGCAGTTGCCAGCTAACGCTTTGAAAGGGGGTTCGTTCAGTTGGAAAACCTATCATCCAGCGCTGCGCTGTTGCCGGCGAATGCGCTTCTATGTAACTTTGACCTTTATCTAATTGGTTTTCGAGTGTATCGGCTCGGTAGTCTTGATAAACCCCTTTGTGTAATTCGGGTTCATTCCAAAGGCTGATCTCATGGCGAAAATAACTCAAGCTACCCGCAAAAAAGATCAACAATAATACCCAACATACCAGCAAGCCTGCCCAGGTATGTAGCCAAGATAAAGTTCTAAAAAATGTCTCTTTCATCTTATTGCCCACATACCTTGATCAATCCAAAACATAACAAACTCACTAAGCCTAAATCTCGCCACGCATGCCAGGTTTTACGCACACAAAAGGCATAAATAATAGCAATGGCATAAAACAGGAAAGCTAACATATTGGCTGTTATCGTGCTTTCAAAGCGCGGCATAGGTAGCACTAATGTCAGCAGGCAAGCCAAGGTTGCTGCCGCAACATAACCCGCCAGTAGAGCGGCACTCGCACGCGCAAAGACTTTGAAGGCAAACTGCGATTGCTCTTGCTTAAACCATTGCACAATTCCCCGCGAAATCAGCGAGAACGAGCGCATTTGAGTTGTAGAAGATTGCGTTGAGGTTTCAAACGCGGGTGTATTAGACATAAGTGCCACTTCTCATTTCGAGCCAATATGGGTCTGTTATGGCTATCCGTTACTGTTGATTCTGCAAAGTGTGCTTGAGCTTTTTGGCTTAACGACGAATGCATTTCTATAGCAGTAGATAGCTAACCGCGAGAAGTATAACTTAGTTAATTCAAATGATAAACGATATCATTTAGATTCGAATGTGAATTTGTGATCTTAAGCTGATCTGCTTTAGCGAGTGTAGGGTGGCGAGTTTAACGTATGTAGCGTAACGAGCGCTCTGTCACAATTGTTTGTTTTTATTTGTTGATATGTGTTTAGTGGTTACTGCTTGTTTAGCATTAGGTTAATTTTTATGCTGCCAATGTGAGCTTTATCAATTTTGATAGACGACGGTTTTGGCAGAATGCGTTATCTTTTTTACCGAGACCTAGCCTGATAACCCTATGCATAAAAATTCTACAAATGGTGAAACACACCTGTCAGATAATGCGATTTTACTATCAACGACGGATCTGAAGGGAAATATTAAATATGTGAATCAGACCTTTTCGCAGATCAGTGGGTTTAGTGTTGCTGAGTTGCAAGGGAATCCACATAACATAGTGCGCCATCAAGATATGCCTGCGGCTGCATTTAAGATCCTCTGGGAGCGAATTAAGCAGGGCAAGCCTTGGATGGGGATAGTTAAAAATCGCACCAAAACGGGCGGCTATTATTGGGTGAATGCCTACGTCGCGCCAGTGTATGAAGATGGTAAAGTTCATGAGTATCAATCTGTTCGTCGCCAAGCTACCCCTGAGCAGATTAAAGCCGCTGAGAGTATTTACCGTGATATTAATCAGGGCAAGCAACCTAAAGTGTTGCGTAAAGATAGGTTAGGTTTCAGTGGCAAAATACTGCTGGCCATGTTGGTTTCGATTACGGCTACGGCGATAATTGCCAGTTATTCCCCCATAGTTGCCGCGATGGTGGGAATGAGTCTCGCGTGCCTAGCATGGTATTACCTGATGCAGCCGCTGCAAAAGCTTGTGTCTATGGCAACTAACATTATTGACGATCCCGTCGCTACGGGCGTGTACACCGGCCGCCAAGATGAGATCGGTAAATTAGACCTCGCCCTACGTTTTTTGATCACTGAAATTGGTGGCGTTGTTGGCCGTATGGCTGATTCTGCCAGTGAGATCCAAGCACAAAGTGTCAGCCTTAAACAAACCATTACAAACACTTGGGAGCACGCCGATAGTCAGAGTGAACAAACCACGCAAGCTGCGACTGCGATGGAGCAGATGAGTGCCAGTTTTGCTGAAGTAACGGGAAACATTCATCGCACTGCCTCGGAAATGGTGTCGAGCCATGAGGCGGCTCAACGCGGTCATTCACGTTTAGAAACAGTTATTGATGCGATACATCAGTTAAGTGTACAAGTGAGCCACTTTTCCGATGTTGTACAAGCTATTGAACAAGATAGCCGTGCGATTCACCAAGTGCTCGAAGTCATACGTGCTATTGCCGACCAAACAAACTTATTAGCCTTAAATGCGGCAATTGAAGCGGCGCGGGCAGGGGAGAGTGGTCGTGGTTTTGCCGTGGTGGCCGATGAGGTCAGGCAGTTATCGAGCCGTACTAGCCAATCCACCTCGCAAATCGAGTTAATTGTTAGCCGTTTTAGGGAAAGCACTCAAAGGGCGACCTCGACCATGATGGCAGGGCAGGAACAGGTAAAACGTTCGGTAAGCTTAGCGCAAGATGCGAGTGTGGCTTTTGGCGAGTTGCTTTCATCTATTTCGCGAATTAATTCTTTGAGTGATGATAATGCGGCGGCGATGACGCAGCAGACTTCGGTGGCCGCAGAAATTAGCCGAGCTATCCATGTGATCAGCGACTTGGCTCAGCAGAGTTTAGAGCAGACGCTCGATGCGGCGGCGCGGGGTGATCAAGTGTCGCGTTTATCGACCAAGACGCATCATTTGTCCCAACAGTTTTGGCAGCAGAGTGTGCAACGTAAATATTAAGCGTATTTACCTTATGTCGTATTGCATTTTGTGATTGATTTATTATTAATGCCTGTTTATAAATCAATCACTTAATCATGTTTTTCTCGCTGTTTTATTTTTGACTTCTTGATGGAGGTCACATTTAGGAGATGCTAATACCTGAGTTGACCGAAATATTTGCCAATAACCCTTGTGTTTTATCCTGCATGCCCCAAGCTCTATTAGTGAAGCAAAAATAAAAGTAATGACACTAAAAGGGACAACCTATGAAAATAAATATTTCTGGTCACCACGTCGATGTTACTGATTCTATTAGAGAAGATGTTAACGAAAAATTTGCAAAAATCGCCACCCATTTCCCCTCTCTGATCGCACTGGACATTATTATTGCGAAAGAGCATGGCGAGTATCAGGTTGAGCTTCGTACGAATTATGAAGGAAGCCGTATTTCTGCTTCAGGTACCGATGAGGTTATGTACCCAGCAATCAAAGCAGCATCGAAAAAATTAGATGCAGCACTTAAGCACCGTAAAGGTCAGTTAAAAGCGGATTTGCATGAAACCCCGAGCTGTACAACGCCAGCTATTGCCCATGAAATTATCCAAGAGATGGATCTTCGTTAGGTTTTAGCTATAACTCATCGCTTTAGATGAGCACAAAAAGGGCCTTAAATGGCCCTTTTTGTTGGCAATCGGGTTTGGTTTAATGCTAATGGGTTAAATCAATGCCAGTTGTAATCCCTTGAGCACAGCTTGGGTACGGTCTCGGCAATCGAGTTTAGTGAGTATGTTAGAGACATGATTCTTCACTGTGCCCTCGGCTAAAAATACCGCATTGGCGATTTCCTTGTTGGAGAAGCCGCCCGCCATAAAACTGAGAATTTCCCGCTCCCGTTCCGACAATAATTCATTTCTAGTTACCACAATGTTAGGTGTGGGCTTAGGCTCACTCATCTGTTTGAGCACCGAAGGCTCAATCAAGTAGCCGCCTTTAGCGACGGTTTCTATAGCGCATAGTAACTTGTCGAGTGACACATCCTTGAGTAAAAAGCCATTGGCGCCCGCCTGTAAACTATTGAGGAATAACTCACTGTCATCGAAGGTGGTTAACATGATGACAGGTAAGCGATTGGCACTTTGCCGTATCTGTTTGAGCATGGCGATACCATCAAGATTTGGCATACGGATATCACTGAGCAGTACATCGACGGGATTGCAGGCAAGCTTTTTGAGTGCATCTTGGCCGTCTTCGGCTTGCCATAACACGCGAATGTTGTCGGAAATAGCGAGCAGGCTGGCGATACCTTGGCGAACCAATTGCTGATCTTCCACTAAACCGACACTGATAATGTTGTTTTGCGTATCCATAGTGATCCCAAAGCGTTTTTAATAAAAAGTTAAGCGAGTGCAGGGAGTGTGAGGGTGAGTTGGCAACCGGACGCCGAGTCATTTGCCCTTAACTCCAAGGTGCCATTAAAGGGTTGTAGCCTTTCCTGCATGCCGCTGAGCCCAGTACCGAACTGTCCAGTGCCGCTTTTAGCTGATGCGTTTCGCGCGGATCCCCGTGTTAGCCCCATGCCGTTGTCGCTTAGTTGCAATACCAGCGCGCTTTGGGAGTCTTGCATGCTCAATTGCAGTTGATTCGCCTTGCCGTGACGAACGGCGTTGCTGATGCCTTCCTGCAGCACTAACAGTAGTGCCTGAGTCAGTTCGGCTGATTGCAGTGGCTTCATCCCTTTGCAGTTAAGAGTCACGTTGGGTAAGCGGGTCATCAGTGCCTCTAAAGGTGGGACTAAATCCAATCCGACTTGCACTCTTTGCGCCCTGACGACGGCGCGAATACTTTCAAGTAGCTCTTTAGCTAAGGATTTACTTTGGTTAACTTGAGGTTTGAGCTCCTCTGGCGCTGTATGGCTTAGTACTTCCAATTGCAGGGAAAGCGCTGTGAGTTGGTGGCCGAGAATGTCGTGCAAATCGCGTGATATCCTTAATCTTTCTTGCTGTTCGCTGGCTTGGCTCAGCAGCGCGCGAGTGGCAATAAGCTGTTGGTTTAGCTGTTCTTGTATCAAACGTGATTTACGTTCAGAAAGCCTTGCTTGGCTACTGCTGTAGGCAAAGAATTGAAAACCAAGATAAATCAAAATATTGAACACATTGCTTTGTTCATGCAATTGCCATTGCTGCAGTAGGTAATAAACAACATTGACCAACACTAGCTGTGAAATGGCTTGGCGACGACTAAAAAACTCAGGCAACAGTGACGCCCAAATGACGAAGAGGATAGGCAGTAATGCGTTGTTTGCTGTGAGCATTAAGCTCATCACGGTCAACGGCATCACTAGCGTGGTTATGCGGCGAAGTCGAATATTATTATGCGCAACTTTATTGGTAGCTATCAGTATAAATTGCACTACAAACAGCCCATACAGTATGGCATTTAGCATGCCTTGCCATGTATGCAATGCGGCTTGATTTATCCCAACCCAAGCCACTAATGCCCAAGTGAGCACTCCAGCGGCAATCAACATGTTTTCTTCTTTCGCTAATCGATTTCCTAGCACGAATGTCTATTCCTTAATCCAATTCTGCCGACCATTCTAGGGTATCACCGCCAGATGTCACTATGCCAAAAGTCATGTTGTTATCATTTTGTTTCATGACTTTTGGCACCTGTTTTTCGTCCTGTGATTTTTTAAGCTAACTCCATCGCAGTTACTTATGAGCGCAAATAACAGGAGTAAGACATGAAACACGTGAACTCGGCTATGACAAAAACACAGTTTTCCCAAGCTAATAAGACGAAAAGGGCGTTATCAGCGATTTGGGGCGCAGGCTTAGCTTGCTCGCTCTTGTCGGCTGGAAGTGTGTCGGCAGGAAGCATGTCGGCTGAGAGCCAGGCACATACCTTGACTGTCGATATCGATAATATTCAAGTACAAACCGGCGCCTTGATGGTTGAGCTTTATGCCAATGCCGAGGATTACGCTGCAGGCCATAATCCTAGCGCGTCTATGATAAAACCCGTCACTAAGACAGAGCATAGGCTGGTATTTAGCGATCTCGCCGATGGCCAATACGCGGTAAAGGTCTTTCATGATGAAAACAACAATCACAGTTTAGATACCAATATGTTAGGTGTGCCGAGTGAAGGCTATGGCTTTAGCAATAACGCCGGCAGTTTTGGACCTGCGAGCTTTAAAGACGCCAGCTTTAGTTTGCAGGCCGATGCTCAAATCACTATACACATTCGCTAAGAGGGGGCTGCACCATGGATAGACGTCAATTTCTAGCAGGCTCAGCCGTCCTAATGACGACCGCTGTTTGGGCCAGTTCAGTGGATAAGTTATTGGCGCTGGATAGCGCACAAACGGTCGCACGTGAGCCTTGGGCGATTGGATTTAGTGGTGCTGAAGGTGACTATCAGCCACTGACTATGCAGGTTTCGGGTGAGTGGCCAGCGCAGTTGAGTGGGAATCTATATCGTAATGGGCCAGCGAAAATGTCTCGGGCAGGTAAGGCATATCAGCATTGGTTCGATGGCGATGGCATGGTGCAACAGTTTAGTGTGAGCAATGGGCAAATTCAGCATCAGGCCAAGTTCATCCAAACAAAGAAGTTTAAAGTCGAAGAGGCCGCTGGCGCGTTTAAGTACACGACCGCAGGCACAGTGATCCCCAATGCTTTACCTATTCGAAATAACGATGACTTGAATGTGGCCAATACCAGTTTATTGCCGCGCCACGGCGAGTTGCTCGCTTTATGGGAGGCGGGGTCACCCTATCGACTCGATGCTCAGACCTTAACCACGCTTGGTGTTAAAAGCTTTGGCGACAAGTTTAAGGGTTTACCCTTTTCCGCCCATCCACTCGATGATGGACAAGGTGGACTATGGAATTTTGGCGTCTGGTATGTCGGTGGTGAGAAGCAATTACTTGTGTATCAAGTGGCACCCGATGACAGCATAGCCAGAATGGAAGTGATTGAATTGCCACAGGCGAGTTACTTACATGCCTTCGCGCAGAGTGAGAATAAGCTGGTGTTTTACATTTCATCCTGCGTGTATGAAGAGGGCGAAACCTATGTTGATGCCTTTAAATGGCGCCCCGAATTGCCATCGCAATTACTAGTCATCGACAAAGCTGATTTTAGCGTGCGCCAGTTATACCTGCTACCTGCGGGATTTGTGTTTCACTTTGGTCAAGCCATTGAGAAGAATGACGAACTTTCTGTGCAGCTTTGCCTCTATCCCAATTCAGCTATTTTAACCCAAGGGATGAAGGGGTTACTGACGGGGGAGCGTAAAACTAAGACACCCCATGCAGAGTTAGTGACTATCACAGTACCGCTCACAGTACCACTCACAGCAGCTAGCAAAGCGCAGTTTGCGGAGACCTTGTCTTTCTCTGCACGTATTAAGCGCAGCGGCGTGATGATGGAGTTCCCCCAGTTTTCGCAGCACATTATGAGTAAGAAACAAACTAGCGGTGAAAAAGCGTTTGCAGAGAAAACAGGTGGGGCTTCGGCGTTTGCTCCGTTATTTGGCGTTGGAGCAAGATCAGATTCAGCTGTTAACTCTGGCTCCAGCTCTAACTTTAAATATGAAGCAGAAGCCGAATCTGAATCAGGGCTAAGTAACACTCTGTATTGTATTCATAATGCAAAAGACAGCAGCAAGCACAGTGCGGATACACTTGGCGACGCGAGCTATAGCGCGTTTTATCTTGGCAAAGGCAAAATTGCCGAAGAGCCGCTCTATATCCCCGCCACTGAGCAGCACGAAGCCTATTTACTGATGACTTGGCTCGATTACCATAATGCACAGTCTGGTTTGTCTTTGTTTCGTGCCAGTGATATCAGTGCGGGCCCCATCGCTTCAGCTCAAATGAACAGGGTATTGCCACTAGGGTTTCATGGCTGCTTTATTGAAGCTTAATATTTTGATCTATAAATAAAAAACGCAGCTCTTGGCTGCGTTTTTGTTTCAGGCGAAAGAAACGTTTAGTCATCAATTTCCGCATTGTGATAGACGTTTTGTACGTCGTCACAATCTTCAAGTGCGGCAATAAACTTTTCAAACATAACGACATCTTCACCTTCAACTTTAGTCATGTCCTGCGGTACGAAGGTGATATTGTCAAATTCAAAGTTAACCTCTGGCATCGCTTCGGTCAGCGCTGTTTTGACTTTAAAGTACTCAGTGTGCGGCGCGTAAACTGTGATTAAGCCATCTTCCAGCTCAACATCGCTTACATCAACGTCAGCCATCATCAGCAGTTCTAAAATCGCATCTTCGTCATCACCCGCAAACACGAACACGGCTTGATGATCAAACATGTGGCCAACTGTACCAGGGCCGCCGAGTTTGGCATCGTTTTTCACGAAGGCTTGACGCACTTCGGTGAAGGTACGTTTTACGTTATCGGTTAAGCAGTCAACAATGACCATGCAGTTGCCAGGACCAAAACCTTCGTAACGGGCGGTATCGTAATCTTCACCACCGCCGCCTTTGGCTTTTTCAATTGCGCGTTCAATAACATGCGCAGGCACTTGGTCTTTCTTAGCGCGTTCAATTAAGCGACGCAGTGATAAGTTTCCATCGGGCTCAACGCCGCCTTGCTTAGCGACAACGTAAATCTCTTTACCGTAGCGTGAATAAATGCGGGTTTTTTGACCGGCTGTTTTCGCCATGGATTCTTTCTTGTTTTGATATGCTCTGCCCATCTTGATCTCGTTAGCTCAAAAAAATTGCGCCGATATTAGCAGTTTTCTTGGCATAAGTGCAGTCGTCCCTATGTGATTTATTACCTAGAAGGCGACGGGGCACGCATTTCAGGGCAAAGTTGGTTTTATCAAGGAAGATCCGCTTTTAGATAGGCTAGGACTATATCGCGATAGATTAATACTAATGTCTAATGCCATACGCTCGTGAGACTGTTGATGATAGCTAACTTCTACTTTGTTTATTTAGCGAGATAAATTATCTAGCTTATTCAGAGAAATAGACTAAAACTATAAATCTTGAGCGCTATCATAGTTAGCCCTCCCTCGTCAGTTGTAAGCAATAGCCGCTGTAATTGATACCAACTGAACGAAGGCTAATGATTCGACTCTTAGCATTTCCCTTTCATTTTTACCTTGCGCAGTTACGGGAAGTATATGGAAATACAGCACAAAATTTTAATTTTCATCAGTTTCATACTGGTCACTCTAGGGAGTTTATTACTTGAGGGACTGCATCTTCCGAGTATTGTGCAGGCGTTGATCTTGGGCGTTCTTGCCTGTGGCTTAGTGGTGTGGGTGTGTTTGCGCGCATCTAAGGCTAAGCTCGACACCGATGAGGCAAACATTAAGGCATTACAAGAGCAAAGCATTCCCGCCCACGACATTAGTGTGCAAACCAGCAAAATGGCTATCGGTTCGGCTGAGGTGTCGCATTTTATTGATTTATTGAATAAATCAATTGAATCAAATGGCGAGCATGCCAGTGCCATTGCTGTTGCTGCAGGGCAATTGAGCCACACTACGGCCCAACTTGGTGATAATGCCGCCGATATTTTAGGCCAAGCTCAAGAGGCTGAGCGCGTTAGCGTGCAGGGACGAAGTCAAGCTCAGAAAGGTGTTGCGGCTATTCGTTCACTGAGTACGGATATTGATACTGCCGCTGAGCAAGTGCAGGCGCTTAAATCAAGAGCCGAAGAAATCCAAAAAATTACCGAAGTGATTAACTCCGTTGCCGAGCAAACTAATCTGTTGGCGTTAAATGCGGCCATCGAAGCGGCTCGTGCGGGAGAGCAGGGTCGAGGTTTTGCGGTAGTGGCTGACGAAGTACGCAGCCTTGCGGGTAAAACCGCGGGTGCAACCCAAGATATTGGCAAAATGCTATTAGAAATCCGCAGTGAAACGGATAAAACTTCTGGGCTGATGGAGCGAGTCGTGACGCAAACCGCCGATGTGGTCGCGGCTATGGGCGAGTTAGACGCGCACTTCACTGAGATTTCGGCTTCTGTGACCCAATCGGCCCATGCCTTAGGTGATATGGAAGATTCACTCAAACAATATAACAACACTACTAACGACATTAGCCGCTCGGTGACTCAAATACGTGACTCGTTAAATTCGACGGGTAAACAGAGTCATAGCGTATCCGAGCAGGCCTTTACTTTATCCTTGACCACTGAGGGTATTTTTAAAGCGCTGTCTAAATGGGATACACAAACCTTCGATCAGCAGGTTCTGCAATTGGCGAATGTTGCAGCTAAAGCGTGCGGTGACAAGTTAGCACAAGGTTTAGCCAGTGGCAGTTTTAGCGAGGCTGATTTGTTTAATCCTAAATACCAACCTATTACCAATACTCAGCCGCAGAAATACAGCACGGCTTTCGATCGTTATACCGATCAGCATTTTCCAACAATTCAAGAGCCCATTCTGGCAAAACACAGCGAAATTATTTATGCGGGAGCCGTTGATAGGAAAGGTTATTTTCCGACCCATAATAAACGCTTTAGCCAAGCACTGACAGGCAAAGTTGAGGTTGATATGGTGCACAATCGAACCAAACGCTTGTTTAATGATCCGACAGGGATCCGTTGCGGCGCCCATACTGAACCTGTGCTATTGCAAACTTATAAACGCGATACGGGCGAAGTGATGCACGACTTGTCGGTGCCCATTTTTGTAAACGGTAAACATTGGGGCGGATTTCGAGTGGGATTTAAAGCTAAGTAGATTACTGATAACTCAAATTTAGGTTATTTACTCTAAAAAATGCATAAAAACGCATCTTTATTTGTGTCTTATATGTGATCAATGGTGGGTAATTGATTAACATAATAGAAATAGATTGGCATCTTTTTGCCGAAGTGCTTAAATAGCCCAAGGTGTACAGTATAAGATAGTATTGTATCCAATAAAAAATCATAAAATTTGAATAAGACCTTAAGTAATTGATTTAAAATGTTTAAAATATCTTTCTGGATATTTTAAAATGTTGAGGACAGGGAGCTCTCTTGCGACGTAAATATAACGCAGTAGATGCTGCTTAATGTGAGTTAAATGTGATGCAAGCAAATCAAGCGACTGTAACTGTTTTATATTATGATGCGCCCGTAGGGTTAATTATGCACAACGCCGTATTAGGTAATTTGCCAGTGAGTGAAGCTGGGCGTGTGATGATACCTGCAAGTTTCCGCAAGGGAAAATCTATCATTGCTGTACTTGAAGGTGAGTGTAAGATATTGAATTCATTAGGTGAGAGAGTGTTCGCTCAAGCTAATATAGGTTAACATTTTAAACTAATCGTCATTCTTGGGACGAATAATTCGCTTTGCTAAATTATCGTCCCGACATCTTCTGCAAAAATTCTATTCAATCCATCTATTTCTATTAATGTTAGCGCTTGTTCGCCTAATCATATTCGGTTAGTCATTCAGATATTTACTGTCCCACAAATTAACGCACTTTAATGGCAGACTGCTGCCAATAATTGGTCTGCAAGGTACTGTAAGGTTTCGGCATTAGGATGGGTGTGGGCGAAGGTTCTTAAACCATAAATTCCCATCATTAAATATTGGGCTCTTTGCTCGCTGCTGCGATCGCCTTGGAGGAGTCCTTGCAACGTTGCAGTGGCAAATTGTAGCGTGAGTGCTTGCTGCCAAGATTGTAGATACTGATTGATGATGTCCCGGATCTCAACATCTTGCTCTGCAATTTCATTTAACGCTTTTGTCAGTAAGCAAGCTTGGGCGCTATCGCAACTCAGACATTCAATAACGAGATGATCTAAGTAGGTTTTCAAATTAGTCAGCACATTCTCGCCATTGCCGAATAGATTGTTGAATTGCTCGTTTCTGTCGAGTTGATATTGCTCAATGGCCGCGATTAATAATCCGCGTTTATTGGTGAAGGCACAGTAAATCGACCCCGGATGTAATCCCGTGGCTTGAGTAAGAGCTTGCATGCTCGTTTTGGTGTAACCCTTGTGCATGAAGGCGGCCATAGCGCCGCGAAGTACCTGTTCTCGGTCGAACTCTGCATTACGCATCGAATTTAATTCACTTGTATAGAAACGCTTAGGCCAGATTCTACCTAAATTTGAATAAACATTCAAAAATGAACTTGAATGATCGTTCAAATAATAATATCTTGAATGCATATTCAAGAATGGAACTGAGAAAATGACCACACAAACCACGCCAAATTCATTGGTAAATCTGTTCGATACCTACTCACTTAATGACACTATTACCTTAAATAATCGTATTTTAATGGCACCTTTAACCCGTTGTATGGCGGATGCCGATTTAGTGCCGACCGATGATATGGTCGCCTATTATGCACGCCGTGCCGAAGCGGGTTTGATCATCACAGAGGCGACGATTATTCGTCCCGATGCTCAAGGTTATCCAAATACCCCTGGTATTTTTACTCAAGCGCAAATTGCTGGCTGGCGTAAAGTGACCGATGCGGTACATGCCAATGGCGGTAAGATTTTTGTGCAGTTATGGCATACGGGCCGCGTCGCTCATCCACACTTTTTCGGTGGTGGTGATGTGCTTGCGGCATCAGCGCAGAAGATTGAAGGCAGCGTGCCAAGAATGCGCGAACTGACTTATGTCACGCCAAAACCTGCCACACTTGAGGATATTCAAGGCCTAGTGCGTGATTACGCCAAAGCGGCGGAAAATGCTATTGAAGCGGGGTTCGATGGCGTCGAAATCCACGGTGCAAATGGTTATTTAATTGATACCTTCTTACACTATGACAGCAATCGCCGCACCGATGAATACGGTGGAACACCTGCCAATATGTCCCGTTTTGCGCTTGAGGTTGTCGATGCTGTTGTGGCTCGTATCGGCAAAGACAGAACCGGTTTACGGATTTCTCCAGGGGCTTATTTCAATATGGCGGCAGATAGTCGTGACCGCGAAGTATTCGATTACTTCTTGCCTGAGCTGGAATCCCGCGATATCGCTTTTGTGCATATTGGGATTTTCGATGACAGCATGGAATTCGATTATCTTGGTGGCAGAGCTTCAAGCTATGTGCGCGCCCACTATGGCAAAACCTTAGTGGGAGTTGGAAGCTACAGCGCTGAAACCGCCTGTGAAGCGATTGCGGCGAATAAGTTTGATTTGATTGCTATTGGTCGCCCATTCATTGCCAATCCTGACTATGTTGCTCGCGTTCGTGATGGCGTTGAACTGGTTCCTTACAGCGACGAAATGCTAGCAAGCTTAGTGTAATTTCGCTTAATAGCTTTATAAAGAAAGGGTTAGCATGTGCTAACCCTTTTCGTTTGTCTCTCTCGTTTTTATTTAATCCGTTTTAACTAAAGATCTGAGTGCTGTGAGTTTTTGCTGAGCGATGCCGAAAATGCTCTCGGGAGAATATTGCCCTTGGCTAGGTGCGGCCGTTTGCGGCAAACTTCCTGCGGTTTTACCGAGCAGTAACTCCATGGCTTGAGTCACATGGGTAATAGCCCAAATATGGAATTCCCCCTGTGCCACTGCATCGACAATGTCTTTGCGCAGCATAAGGTTGGCCATGTTCGAGGCAGGAATAATCACCCCTTGCTCCGGCGTACGGCCTTTTATTTTGCAGACATCGAAGAAGCCTTCAATTTTTTCATTCACGCCGCCAATGGGCTGAGCCTCACCAAATTGGTTCATCGAACCTGTGATGGCAATATCTTGCCTAATTGCTTGCTCGCTAATAGCCGAGATAATGGCGCAGCATTCGGCCATTGACGCGCTGTCACCGTCCACACCGCTGTATGATTGCTCAAAGGTGAGGTAAGTGGTGAGCGGGATTTGCGCCGTCTTACCTAAAACTGAGGCTAAATAAGCGGTTAAGATCAACACGCCCTTAGAATGGATCCGGCCTCCAAGTTTGACTCTGTGCTCGATATCCATCACTTCACCCTTACCAAAGGCTGTGGTTGCTGTGATGCGATTGGGCATACCAAACTGATGATCTGAGGTCGAGATGACGGATAAGGCATTGATTTGCCCAACCACTTTGCCCTGAGTGCTAATCAAGGTCGTGCCGTTGGTAAAGCTTTGCATTATGTTGTCGTGAAGACGCGAGACTCTTTGCTCTTGATTTCGCAGTGCTTGCTCAACGTGCGGCACTAAAATTTGCTGACTGCCTGCCGATTTAGCGCAGTAGTTTGATTCCCGCAGTAGGTTGGCAATATTGGCCGAGTGTAGCGACAGTTTTTGTTGGTCTTCGGCTTCCCGCGAGCTGTATTCAATGATGCGCGCTATGGCGGCGCGGTCGCAGTGCAGCATGTTGTTGTCGTGAACTATGCTCGAAATAAAGCGGGCATAGTGCGCCTCAGAAGTTGAGGTTCTGTCCATCACATCTTCAAAATCGGCGGTAACGCGGAATAACTCACTGAAGTCAGGATCATAGTGCTGTAACAGCTGATAAGTTTCATGATCGCCAAACAGAATAATTTTCACATCTAAGGGGATAGGCTCAGGCGCTAATGAAATAGTGCCCGACAGTGACACTTCCCGCTCGAGTGAGCTTAAATCCAGTTTGCGTGAACGCAGGGCGCGTTTTAACCCGTCCCACACGTAAGGGCGTTCTAACACTTTTACCGCATCCATCAATAACACGCCGCCGTTAGCTTTGTGCAGACTGCCTGAGCGGATAAGTGAGAAGTCGGTGAACACTGTCCCCCTGAAGGTAGCATTTTCCACATAGCCAAATAGGCTGTGATAACTTGGGCTTTCTTCTACGACAATAGGGAATTTTTGAGTCCCTTGAGCGACCAAAACGTTAACTTGGTAGCGGCGGGGCATTTTCTTTTCAAGGGAAGCATAGGCTAGGCCCAGTTGTTCTTCACTTTCTTCTAAAAAGATATCTAAATTGTCTAAGATATCCGCCTGCATACCGGTTAAGAAAGTCCGCGCTTCGGGCTGGTGCTTGAACTTATCTTTGAGTGGCTTAATAAAATGGATTAATACTTCTTTGGCGACTTGTTCGTCATGCTCTTGCTGCTTGTCGCTGAATTCTTCTTCCCATTCAGTGATTTGGCGAATAATACCGCGCAGTTTAACTTCTAGGCCATTGATATTACTTTCAAATTGACTACGTTCAGTCTCTGTCAATGCTTCGAATGAAGCTTCGTCATGGGGTTCTTCACCATTGAGCGCTACCATTTGATAGTCGCCCTGCATGGTTAAACTGAGGCTGATGCCTTTTTGTTTTGCTTCTTCGGTTAATTCAGTGAGTGCGACTTCTTGTTTCTGTGATAATTGGCTTTTGAGCTTTTCGGTGCGGGCATAATACATTTCATTATCAAAGGCTAAAGGCATAGCTTTGACAAGTTTAAGCATCAACTTTTCGACGGCTTTTTTAAATTCAAGCCCAGTCCCTGCACTCAGTTTCAGCACTTTAGGGCAACGGGTATCATCGAAATTAACCACATAGCACCAATCGTACAGGGTATGGTCGTTTGGCTCGTGACGGCTTAGGTAACGCAGCATCATGGTCCGTTTGCCGAGGCCGTTCTGACCTATGGCGTAGATGTTGTAACCCTTTTCTTTAATTCCCATTGCAAACTCTACCGCTTGCTGGGCGCGTTCTTGGCCGACAATATCATTGAGAGGTGTGAGTTCTGCTGTCGATTGGCAATCTGTGCTTAATTGGTCGAGTTCGCAAATGCGATATAATTGTTTACTGTTGAGCAGGGTAGCTTGGCTTGATACGACGTCAGTGGGCATAAATATCCTTGGTTTTTCAGCCTTATTATTTCCATTGTAGACAATAAGATAGCATTTTTGTCAATCAAAACTCTGTTATTGCTGATATATGTCTTTAGGGATGGTTTTCTCTCGCTAAGAAAGTGCTGAATTATCGGGGGAAGACTTAATTGATTAAGTCTAACTAATTGTTACTCAATAAACTTATCGCGATACTGACACTAAAATTTTGTGCTAAAGTAGCAAATGCAATGTTAGTTGGATTTACCCGTGCAAGCAGTCTGCTGAGTGTGAGTAAGTTAGTGTGAATTTTTATGGTTTGACCTCTACCATCCTAAAAGGTGGATATGATGGAGTAAGTTTTAGATCCAACCTTAGTGCCAATTGAGATGTATTGATTTGATGTTAAACGTAAAATTTTATGAGATTTTACTGCTTGGTTAACGTTTTCCCTCTGTAGCAATATTGGGCATGTGTTTAAGGCCTTACGGTATTCTCGCCGTAGGCCGATTGAGCAGTAACGAGATCTGAGTTGGCAAGATGATGATAGATGTACCTATTACGCAGCAACAGCTGGATAACTGGTTGAGTGACTTAAATTTAGTCGCTGAGATATCAAGCAGTAAAGCAATGTTATTAGCATGGAATGCTGCGGGTGAACTTAGCAGCATGTTAAGTTCAGACTCTGCGGCTGAAAGTGAAATACAGGCAATACTCAGCCACCTAAGTGGCAATCATTTGGCTAACACCCAGCCTGTTATAAGTCAGTCCGTTGCGATGCCGTCAATGGTCACACCATCTGAAATCGTTCCTAATCCCTTTGATATTATTGATAAACCTACGACTCCCCCGATAAGCAATGCTAAGTTGTCCAGCTTGAGTGAGCCGATTTCAGCATTGCCCCGATTAGGCAGTCATCAAATCACGGCTGCATTATCTGTATCACAGCTAACTGAGCAGGTACGTGAGCCTCTGTTAATTATGGATACTCGGCAGCACTCAGATTGGCACACTTGTAGTGCAATCGGGAGCGTGATTTGTTTGTCTCTCGCTTGGCCATCTGGGGCAAATTTTGGCTTTTTATGCTTCTATCACAACAAGGCTCAAGGTGTAGATTCAAAAACGTTACAACTCGCTAAGCTTATCAGCGATAGCATTCAACACCAGTTAGGCGAGATATTGAGCCAACATAATGCGGCTGAAACATTAAGCCGAGGTTCACCGAGTCGTGTCGATACGGTCGATTTACAAACTTTTATCGATAGTTTTGACGAACATATTTGGATGAAAAATGCCGCAGGCATTTACACTCTTTGCAATCGTAGTGTTGAGAATGCGTGGGAAATGCCCCGCAGTGAGATTGTTGGTAAATCCGATGTTGAACTCTTTGGTGCTGATATTGCAGAGATTTTTCTAGAGGGTGATAGGCTCGCTATCGAGTCTGGTACGCCTATCATTGTCGCTGAGTGTTTAGATGGCAGTGAAGCTAAAAATCATCTTTGGCTAGAAACGCTAAAACTCCCAACACTCAATGCCCTGGGTGAGCTCGTGGGCGTTATCGGTATGACTCGCAACATTTCCAAGCATAAAGCCGTTGAAGAACAACTGACATTGGCGACCAATGTGTTTAAAAACTCGGTTGAAGGTGTGGTTGTGACCGACCGGCATGGCAATATTACCGACGTTAACGGTGCATTTTTTGAGATCACAGGTTATGTGAGGGAAGAGTTACTCGGCCAGAATCCTCGGATTTTTAGTTCGGGTCGGCATGATAAAGATTTTTTCGATAAACTCTGGAATACCTTGTTTACTCAAGGTAAATGGAACGGCGAAATTTGGAATCGGCGTAAGAACGGCACGATTTTTCCGCAAAATATCACCATAAGCACTATTTATGATGACGTTGGAGATGTGCGTTATTTTGTCGCTGTGTTTGCCGATATTTCAGCCCAGAAAGAGAATGAAGCGCAACTCACGCACTTAGCGTATTTTGACCCGCTAACGCATTTGCCCAATCGCATGAAGTTCATGATGCAGCTTAAGCAAGAAGTGCGACAAGCTAAGCGGCTGAATTTGCAATTAGCGACTGTGATGATTGATGTCGATCTGTTCAAGCATATCAACGACAGTTTTGGCCACAGTATAGGCGATGAAATGTTAGTTGAGTTTGCCAAGCGTTTACGCAGCCAAGTAGGCGATCAGGATGTGTTATCACGGATTGGTGGCGATGAGTTTGTGGCATTGATTTCAGGGATTGACAATAGTGCCGATGCCGCAGTTGCCATAAATCAATTGCGCCAAGTGTTTGAGCAACCTTTTATTGTGAGCACGGGCGACCACTTACGTTTAACGGCGAGTATGGGCGTTTCTTTGTATCCAAATGATGGAACCGATGCGGACACTTTACTGCGTAACGCCGATGCGGCCATGTATCGCGCCAAAAATGATGGCCGCAATAATTATGCTTTTTATACAGAGTCCTTAACTCAACAGTCTTTTGAGCATCTTAAGCTGCAAAGTGCCCTCTATGGCGCGATTGAGCAAAATGCTTTGTACTTAATGTACCAGCCAAAACTTGATTTAGTGACTCGACAAACCGTGGGATTTGAAGCGCTACTGCGTTGGCACGATCCTCAACTGGGTTTGATTTCGCCCGCGGTATTTATACCTGTGGCAGAAAAAATTGGTCTTATTCATGAGATAGGTTTATGGGTGTTAGAAACCGCTTGCCGCCAGGGCATGCGTTGGCTTAGTGAAGGCAAACACTTTGGCCGCATTGCCGTGAACGTGGCAGGACAACAGTTACAGCGCAGTTCCTTTGTGGATGATGTGAAACGTGTCTTAGCTGAAACGGGTTTGCCCGCCAAGCATTTAGAGCTTGAAGTGACCGAAAGTGTGATGATGCAGAATCCTGATCTTGCTATCCGTGACTTAAAGCGACTTGGCGATCTAGGTATCGAATTATCGGTTGATGATTTTGGCACTGGCTATTCATCGCTCAACTATTTGAAAAAACTGCCTATTCATAAATTGAAAATTGATCAGTCTTTTGTGCGAGACATTCCCTTCGATACCAACAATACCGCTATCGCTAAGGCTGTGATTGCACTTGGACATGCGTTGAAGCTGGAAATTATCGCCGAAGGGGTTGAAACTAAAGAGCAAGCTGATTTTCTGCAACAAAACCAGTGCGATCAAGCCCAAGGTTATCTCTTTAGTCGTCCGCAACTAGCTGCAGATCTCGACGCATTTTTATCGTAAAACAAGTTTGCATATAGCAATAGGACTAGCGCTATGCCGCTAGTCGCTTGGGTTTGTGTCTGCTAAAATTCTGGCCATTATTATCAGTGATTAACCGCAATGTCTTTTAGTGCCTTATCCTTAAACTCCACGTTGGCGAATACCTTAGCGGTTCTTGGCTATGAATCGCCAACGCCAATCCAGTTAGAAGCGATCCCTGCCATCTTAGCTAAACGGGATGTAATGGCTGGCGCCCAAACGGGTACAGGCAAAACCGCTGCGTTCGCCTTGCCTATCTTGCATCATTTGATGACACTCAGCCCTTCGCAAGAGTTAACGGCTGTGAGACCCGTACGCGGATTAGTCTTAGTGCCGACACGTGAGCTGGCGGTGCAGGTACAGCAGAGTTTTGTTAAGTACGCAAAAGGGACTGATATTCGTATCGGCATCGCCTACGGCGGCGTGAGTATCGATGCGCAGGTCGCCGTGTTTAATGCAGGGATTGATGTGTTAATCGCAACTCCGGGTCGCTTACTCGACCACCTTAGGCAAGGTGCATTAAATCTTAAGCAATTGAGCATGCTTGTGTTTGATGAAGCCGACCGTATGCTCGACATGGGCTTTATGGATGAAATTCAAGCCGTGCTCAAGCAAGTGCCGAGTGACAGACAAACCCTGTTATTTTCTGCCACCTTAGATGCCGCTATCTTCAGCTTAAGTAAAGCTTTACTGCGCGATCCTAAGTTGATTGAAGTTGCCAAGCGCAACACGACCGCGGCCGAAATTGAACAAGTGGTTTATGCCGTCGACGCCGACCGTAAAACCGAACTCGTCAGCCATCTGGTACGCAGTAAAAACTGGCATCAAGTGCTGATTTTTAGCCGCACAAAGCAAGGTGTCGATAAACTGGTTCAGCAACTCAATAAAGCCGATATTATCACTCAGGCGTTTCACGGTGACTTGTCCCAAGGCGCGCGCGAGAAAGTTTTGCAGGAATTTAAACAAGGTAAGATTCAAGTGCTAGTGGCAACGGATGTCGCCGCCAGAGGCTTAGATATCGTCGAGCTAAAATATGTGATCAACTTTGAGCTACCCTTTATTGCCGAAGATTATATTCATCGTATTGGTCGCACAGGTCGAGCGGGTAGTGCAGGGCTTGCCATCACCCTCTTTAGTCAAGAGGACGCCCTATTATTGGAAGAAGTTGAAGTTGTGCTCGACAAGCGTCTACCACAACAATGGTTACTAGGCTTCGAACCCGACTTTAATAAGATGGATACCGAACCTAGACGTAACGGCAAAGCGGCTCAGAAGCAAAGAGCGAAGAAACGGGCTTTGGGTGGAAAGGGGAAAAGGTAGGTTTTTAGGTGCGGCGTCTGAATGGCTGAATCTAATAGAGATTAGATCAAGTGACATGATTCATTTATTGATGCCAGTTCAGTTCCCGCCGCCGCATTTGAATCGTTAGCAATCATTTGAACACCAAACAAAAAGGGCTTAACCTTGCGGTTAAGCCCTTCTGGTAAAATTGGTGGAGGCGGCGGGACTTGAACCCGCGTCCAGAACACCTACATCCAAGGCACTACATGCTTAGTCTCTCTTTTAATTAACCCGAATAAACTCCGAAAGACAGGATTTCATCGGGCGAGTCCGGTACTATTTCGCGGTTCACCCCCGGACGGAGTTCCCTCACTATCAAATGTAAGATGACCATCTGTATACACCGCCCATTTGAGAGACCTGTGTCAGATGGCTAGCTAGCCTAAGCTGCTAGAGCGTAGTTATCGTCGTTTGCAACTATAACTGTGCGGCTTTTTACGAGGCCAACCGCCCCTCGGCATGCTCCCAGGGTTTCGTGAATCCTGTCGAATCCAGAATCGCCCCCAAGAATTTGATTGTAACCCGTAGCACTATGATCACCTAGCATCATTTGCTTCAAGTTCAATCGTTTGTTCATTATCCGTGCGTTTTTTCTTTTTTCATCACGCGGGCTTTTTCAACTTCCCATTCACGCGCTTTAGTATCTTCGCGCTTATCGTGATCTTTCTTACCTTTACCTAGGCCAATTTCCACTTTTACCCATGCACCTTTACGCCAGTACATTGAGATAGGAATAATAGAGTAGCCTTGGCGCTCAACTAAGCCCGCTAGTTTATCTAGCTCTTTACGGCTGAGTAGCAGCTTTTTCAAGCGTAGGGGATCGCAGACAACGTGTGTCGATGCCGTATTCAAGGGAATAATGGTGCAGCCATGCATAAAGGCTTCGCCATTTTTCAGGAATACGTAACAGTCGGACAAGTTGACCTTACCCATACGGATAGATTTCACTTCCCATCCCATAAGGGATAGGCCGGCTTCCATTTTCTCTTCGAAACGGTATTCGAAGGTTGCGCGCTTATTACGTGCGATAGTCGCAGGCGCGGCTTTGCTTGAATTTTTCTTTACCATAGTGGCGCCATTATACGCACGGTGAATCAATTTGGTATTGATATAAGGGTTTATTTAGTTAATTTCAAGCCTCTATCGTGTTGTTGCTGGTTTTTTGAACGTGATTAGGGTGTTAAGTATCAGCCTAAGTGCACAAGGGGTGTGTTTTTTACGTATCGTGATAAAATCCGTGCAAATTTTGATTTCTGGCCTAAGTTGTTTATTGCACGTGCGTTATTTTCGTGCGTTTGAGTTTGCTTAGGTCGCTGTGAATACGTTAGTGAAGAGTACTAAGTCCTATGCCGCAAATTTCTCGAAGTGTGTTAGTCCGTTTTAGTGCGATGCAAATGTATGACTTAGTGAATGATGTCGAGTCGTATAAGGAATTTTTACCCGGTTGTGTGGGTGGCAAAGTCTTAGAATTTGATGGTAAGACTATGCTGGCATCTGTTGATGTGAGTAAAGCGGGGATCCGTAAGACATTTACGACTCGCAACCAAGTGGTTCCTGGTAAGAGTATTGATTTAACATTGGAAAATGGGCCCTTTAAGCATTTATTGGGGCAGTGGCGTTTTACTGAGCTGACTGAAGAGGCCTGCAAGGTAGAATTCGAGCTGAGTTTTGAGTTTTCAAGTTCGTTAGCCGATATGGCCTTTGGTAAAGTGTTTAATGATCTTATGGTATCAATGGTGACGGCATTTACGAGTCGCGCTAAGGTGATTTACAGTGACAAATGAGACAGATAAGTTTGTAGTTGATGTGGTTTACGCCTTGCCTACACAGCAAAAAGTGATTTCGGTGAATGTGAATCCCGGCACGTCGGCGATTGAGGTGGTGCGTTTAAGTAACATAGTGAGTTTTTTTCCTGAGATCGATTTAGAGACGGTTAAGCTCGGTGTGTTTAGTAATGTGGTTAAGCATGACCAAGTGATTTTACCGGGGCAAAGGGTTGAGATTTATCGTCCTTTGATTGCTGATCCTAAGGATGTGCGTCGTCGCCGAGCAGATAAAGCTAAAGATGAAGGCCGCGCGAATAAAGTGACGGGTGGACGAGCTTAAATATTGACATCATAGCTCAATAAAAAAGCGCCCTTGGGCGCTTTTTTATATTTGATTGACTGAGAAGAGCATAAGCAAAGTTTAGGATATTACTTAATTGGTTTTTGAACTTGCGCTTCAGCTTGATTTTCTTTAACTAATGGCTTTTCATCGGCGCGCTGTGCTGGAATTTGTGGCACTAGTTCAGTTTTATTACCTGTTGGTAAGCTGCTTTGCTCTAGCGGCGTACTAAATTCTTTGCTCAGTTCATAATCGCCTTTCACTGAGGTAAGTTTATCGCCCGTAAAGTGCAGTATGAGTTCTTTATGCGTAATGCTGGCATCACGCCCACTCTTGTAGTGATACACGTAGTACCAAGTATCGTCAGCAAAACTATCTCGTAATACCGGACGGCCGAGAATGTATTCGGCTTGTTCCTTGGTCATGTCAATGCGCAACTTTTCAACTTGTTGCGGTTCCATGTAGTTGCCCTGTGGAATGTCAGGCTTATAAATCAACCAATCGAACACGCTACAGGCACTGAGCGAAACAGAGAGCGCCACAGCGCCCAGTAGGGTAAGACTTTGCTTTTTATTGATCATTGTATGCGCTACTTCTGAAAATCTGGCGGCCATAATACCCAAGCATTCCCCCTCATGACAAGGGCAATCGGGCTTTGCAACCGTCATAGATCGAATTGTGTGACTTTTCGACCCAGTATGTTGGCTTTAGTTCTCAATCTTTAAGGATATTTATTCGCTGAATTCATATGGGACTATGAGTATGATTTTCTGCTTCAGAGCCGTACAGGTTTACTGTTGGCTGGATTGGGAAAAGAGTAAATGTGAGCGATTTCTTCTTTAAAGCCAAGCAATTAGTTAGCAAGTCGATAGGCAGTATGTGTGGCGATAAACATAGTAATCTCATTAAAATCAGATTAAAGTTACCGATATGTTTTTATTGTGTTCTTGTACTGTGGCTTTTTTGCCGTAAGTTTGCAGTGTTCGAAATAAAATAGTGGGATAGATGCATTGGGTTCTTTAGTTTGCGTAGGTACGGGTTTACAACTGGCCGGACAGATCAGTGTGATGAGTCGTAGTTATATTGAACACGCTGATATCGTGTTTTCACTCTTGCCCGATGGTTTTTCGCAGCGTTGGATCCAGAACATTAATCCCAATGTCATCAATTTACAGCCGTTTTATGCACAAAATGGTGAAGTTAAAAATCGCCGAGAAACCTATGAACAAATGGTTAATTCTATATTGGAGGCCGTGAAGGCTGGCAAAAAAACCGTTTGTGCGCTCTATGGTCATCCTGGAGTCTTTGCCTGTGTTTCCCATATGGCGATTACGCGGGCTAGGGCAGAAGGGTTTTCAGCGAAGATGGAGCCGGGGATTTCTGCCGAGGCGTGTTTATGGGCTGATCTGGGTATTGACCCCGGCAGCTCTGGGCATCAAAGTTTTGAAGCTAGCCAGTTTATGTTTTTTAATCATGTGCCCGATCCGACAACCCATTTATTGTTATGGCAAATTGCGATTGCTGGCGAACATACCTTAACTCAGTTCCATACTACGAGTGACAGGCTGCAGATTTTGGTTGAACAACTGAATCAATGGTATCCGCGAGATCATCAAGTATTGATCTACGAAGCCGCTAATCTGCCAGTTCAAGCCCCTAGAATTGAGTATTTGCCGTTGAGTAAGCTGCCCGAGGCAAACTTGTCTCCGATCAGTACCTTACTGATCCCTCCAGCAAAAAAACTCGAATACAACTATGCTATTTTAACTAAATTAGGCATTAGACCTGAAGATTTAGGCTAATTGTGAATGCTGTACTTCTGAGCTGAATTCGGGAGTCACCATATAAATAAGGAAAGGTATGTCTGCATTATCCGATTTTTTTACCCAGTTAGGCCAAGATGCACAACTGATGGAAGCGTATCAACAGGACCCTGAGGCCGTAATGCGCGCCCATGGGTTAACTGATGAAGAAATTAGCGCTGTAATGACTGGGGATATGACAAAACTAAAAGTTTTGAGTGGCGACCAAAATTATCAAACATTTATTTTAGTCAATCATGGTAATAATTAACTAATCTTGAAACGGTTACGTTGTGTCCTATTAGCCATTTTCGCCTTGTGTTCGACAGCTTTGATGGCTAACTCTCTCGATTTTGATCAGGCACTTAATGAGCTTGATGTATTACTGCAATCTGATCTTAGTGCTGCGCAGAAAAAGCTTGCCGAATATGAGAAAGAATTCAGTCGTTTAACTACAATACAACAAGGACGACTGAGGATAGATAGAGCGATAGGTTATTTTTTCATCGGTGAATATACTAAAGCGTTAGATGATCTTCACCAAGCCGAAACCTTAGTGACAAATACTGATTTATTAGCGTCAGTTTATAGTTACAAAGCCACTGTATATATAGGGATACGTGACTATGACAAAGCCTTGGCTGCAGTCGCTCAAGCATTAGCCCTAGTGGTGAATATTGATGATGTCACGATTAAACGGCACTCATATTTAAGAATTGCCAATATTTATTCCGAAATGGATGCTTATAGCGATATGGGCCTTTATGCCAATAAGGTGCTACAACTCGCAAAGGAAACCGATGTCCGCGATATTTGCCATGCCAAATTGTTGCGCGCTATTTATTTACTCGGCGTGAAAAATCCCGACGCCTTCGATGCCTTCGAAGATAGCCGTCAATACTGTGATGCGAAGCAATTCCCCCTTCTGGCGACTATGTCGATGAAAGGCAAAGCTATGGTTTTGCAGGAGCGGGGCGACTTTTTAGGCGCGAGAGCGATTCTGCTATTAGCCTTAAAAGGGTATGAAGCTTTTCAATTTCAGTTAGAAATTAGCCATGTACATGCACTACTTGCCGAGAATTACTTTGCCATGGGTGAGCAGGTTCAAGCGAAAAGTCACGCCGTTAAAGTGCTTTCATTCCCCGATGATAATAGTTACATCGAACATAAGCATATTGCATATAAGGTATTTGCCGAACTGATGGCGGCGGATAAACAATTTGAGCAAGCCTATGAATACACAAGAAAAGAACAATATTATAATCAATTGATTTTTGACCAATCTAGAATGAAAACCCTCGCTTATCAGGCGGCTAAGTTTAATGCTGATGAACAGTCGCGTGAAATCAATTTACTCAATAAAGAGCGTGAACTTTACATCGCTCAGCAAATGGTAAAAGAGCGGGAATACACCAATATGCTGATGTTTATCACTATTCTAGTGGGTGGGCTGTTCTTCCTTGGGATTTTGTTAGCCGTAGGTCAGATGCAGAAACGTAAGTTTATGCGTATGGCGAGAATGGATGCCTTAACAGGCATATTGAATCGTGGTGCAGGGCAAGAGTTGGGAGAAAACCTTTTTGTGCAAGCCACGGCGCGTAGCGGGGGGTTCTGTGTCATTTTATTCGATTTAGATTTCTTCAAACGCATCAACGATTCTTTTGGTCATGGAACTGGCGATTGGGCGCTTAAAAAGGTGGTTGACTCCCTTAAATCCCATATCCGAAATGGTGATGTTTTTGCTCGTATCGGCGGTGAGGAGTTTGCGATTTTATTACCTTATGCCGATGAAGAGAAAGGCATGGAAGTGGCGGAGCAGTGCCGAGCTCGTATCGAGGCCATTGATACCCAACATTCAGGGCATAAGTTCGTCATAACGGCAAGTTTTGGCGTGAGCGGTTTAATGGCTGATGATCTGAGTTTGGATCCATTATTTCACCGAGCCGACATGGCGCTCTATGCCGCTAAGGCCAATGGCCGCAACACCGTAGTACGCTATTCTGACATATTAAAATGTGACAAGCAGGCAACTGATTTACGGCGTCATATCGCATCGCCCTCTGTGTAATGCAAGTCGAGTGAGCATTTAGTCTCATCCAGAGTTGGCAAGCCCTTACTGGTTTTATCCTTCCTTAGTTTATTGCTCGTTTTTTATTTTGCAGCCACTCACTAAAATGCAATAACAGTCTAAGGTGTCTCTAAGCGCTCTTTTACTCTGCTTTGTTGCTCCAGTTGATTTCCCCCACGCTTAAGTGTTTTCCGTATCAAAAATTTCTTATTTTTAATGAATTGCCTTGACCTTGTTAATAAATAAATGGGATATCATAGCTGATAATTGCCTAGCTATTGCTGGGTCCTTACATAGAACAATGCGCATTCCTTTTTCCGTTGGAGCCTTCATGGAACAGTCGAGTTTACTCACGTCGGTGCTGCTATTTTTATTGGCGGCGGTTATTTTTGTTCCCTTGGGTAAACGTTTTGGCGCGGGCCCTATTCTTTCCTATTTGGCCGCAGGGATTATTTTAGGCCCAGGTGGTATGGCGTTGGTTTCTGATCCTGCAGCCGTGTTGCATTTTGCCGAGTTAGGTGTGGTACTTATGCTGTTTGTACTTGGACTCGAATTGAATCCAAGTAAATTATGGGAACTTCGCAGTGCTATCTTTGGTTTAGGCAGTGGTCAGCTGTTGTTGTCATGGGCTGCGATTGGAGGTTTGGCTTGGGGCTTTGGCTTGTCTATTGAGGCGGCTTTAGTGGTTGGTGCCGCGCTATCTTTATCATCGACAGCCTTTGCCGTGCAGTTAATGAGTGAGCATAGGTTGCTCACAACCCCACTTGGACGTGATGCTTTTGGGGTCTTGTTAATGCAAGACCTTGCGGTTATCCCTATGTTGCTGCTGACAGCATATTTGGCGCCCAATTCTGCTCAGATTGAACATCATGCCGTGCCTTGGTACTGGACGTGTCTTGCGCTCGTTGGTTTTGTGTTAGTGGGTAAATATTTACTGCCTAAATTCCTTAAACTAGTGGCAAGCAGTGGGGTGCGTGAAGTGCTCACCGCTTTTGCATTATTGTTGGTCATGGGTAGCGCGGAGTTAATGGAGTGGTTGGGACTTTCCGCGGGTATGGGGGCATTTTTGGCGGGTATTATGCTCGCTAACTCAAGTTATCGGCACCAGCTCGAAACTGATATAGAACCTTTTAAAGGCTTATTGCTTGGGCTGTTTTTCATGGCTGTCGGTATGAGTATGGATTTGAAATTATTGATATCTGATCCGTTGCTTATTCTGGGCATTTTAATGGCTATGTTGCTGATTAAAACCTTTGTGCTTATGGTGCTGGGGCGCATTCGGCACCACAAATGGCGACCGAGTATTGCATTGGGATTGATCCTTGCAGAAGGCGGTGAATTTGCCTTTGTGCTGTTATCCCAGGCGCAGTTATCTGGCATTGTCGGCGATAAAATTGCGCAAGTCCTTGTGCTTGCTATTGGTTTGTCTATGGCGGTGACGCCGATATTGTTTACCCTGTTTCGTGCGACTAAAGCCAAAGTGGTGGATACTCGTCTGCCAGATACGATTAATGTCACCGAATCTGAAGTGGTGATTGCTGGATTTGGTCGAGTAGGCCAGATCACGGGGCGTATTTTGGCCTCATCAGGTATCCCTTTTGTCGCATTGGATAAGGATGCGAGCCATGTGGATGTGATTCGCAAATATGGCGGTGAGGTCTATTTTGGTGATGCCAGACGCTTAGACATGTTGATGTCAGCGGGGATTGCTCGGTCTAGATTACTATTGCTTGCCGTGGACAGTGTTGAGGATTCCATTGAAATTGCTCTGCAAGTGAAAACGCATTTTCCCCATATCAACATTGTCGCGCGGGCGAGGGACCGTAACCATGCTTATCGTTTGATGAGCCTTGGGGTGACGGATGTGTTTCGTGAGACCTTTGGTTCGGCGCTATCGGCCAGTGAGAAGATTCTCCAAGGTCTAGGTTTATCGCAGGTACAAGCCAACGAGCGGGTAAAAATTTTTGCTGAACATGATAAGAAACTGGTGATTGCGAGTGCGGCTCATCAAAATGATTTAGCGACGTTAATCAATCTATCGAATAAGGGTAAGGCAGAGTTGGAATCCCTCATGCGTGGCGATAGGGAGAATGTGAGCTAATGTTGTCACTCTGATTTGGATATAAAAAGAGAGCATAAATGCTCTCTTTTTTATTGGTTTACAACATCAAATTTAACGCTGATGTTTAGGTATTAAAAGCTATAGCTGTATTGCAGTTTGACGTTGCGTTCTTCACCCGGCATACCACCGAGGAACATGGCTTTACTGTAATAGTCTTTATTGAAAAGGTTATTGATGTTTAACTGGATTTTCCAAGAATCCGCGTTGTAGCTCACCGCCGAGTCAACGACTGTATAACTAGGCACGTAACCGTCTGGAATACCAAATGAGCTTGAGTGCGTACTGCGATCATCGACAAATTTTGCACCAAGGCTCAGCTCGATTGGGCTTGATAATCTAAACCAATCCGCGCCATAGGTAACCCAAGCACTGGCAGTGACATAAGGCACACCTTTTTGACGGCTGTCGTAATTTGCGACGTCATTCGGGTTTTGCTTATCCCTTGCATCTTGGTACATGCCATTAAGGTTAACGCGCCATTGATCATTCAGGTGGGCATTGAGATCGAGTTCGACCCCCTGAGTATCTTCGCTGCCATCGTAAAAATACACGGGAATATTAGGGGTTAATATGCCATTGGTATAATCAGGGTTGTTATAGGCGACATTAGTACGCGAGCTTTTAAAGAATACCAGTGAGCCAAGCAATTGATCCTCAAATGCTTTAAAGCGCATACCTAGATCATTGCTAATTGATTCTGAATCATCTCGGTCGGTAGCATTATCTTTTACTGCATCAAGTACACTGTAAGCGGTTCGCCCTTTAGAATGGTTGATGAAAAATGATAAATCCTCAATCGGCATGTAGGTTAACCCTAGGTTATAGGTCATACCGTTATCTGTGGTATCAGCTTCTGGTGTCGCTTGGGATTGGCTAGTGCTATAGCGTGGATCAACACCAAAGTGCTCATAGGCTTGTTTAATTTCATTAAAGGCAACACCAATACGTGTGGTAAAGCCGTATGGCAGATAACTGACATGTTGTAAGCCTACGCCCCAAGCGCTGACTTTTTTGTCATAGTTAGCGGTTTTGAGTGGGTCATAGTCCTCGAATTTACCTGTGCCCCAATTAGGATTGCGGATGTCGTATATATAAGGCAGAGATCCTTGGTAAATGATTTTGCCATCTTTGTTTTTAAAGATTTGATCCGCATCGTAGATAGAATATTGCTGGAAGCGAATATTACGGTCTTCATAGTTGGCATTGACCAATAATTCATTGTCTATATTGCCAATTTGGAAGTCATAACGTAAATCGGCAAAGTACTGCCACGAAGTCTCGTCGGCATCCACTTTACGGTATTCCTGACGTCTTGCAGCAAAAGGATAAAGTTCGCCGTTTTCAACTAAAGGCGCGCGGGGATCAGCGTTGATCGGGTTTTTGCCTTGTTTCCAGTAGACGTAGTTATAAGCACCTGTTTGGCGGGCGAAGCCTGAAGTGTAGTCGCGATACTGTAATTGCTGATTAAGAAACAGACTATCGTTGAAGTAAATATTATGGGTTAGTTTAAATCTTAACTCTTCGCCTTCATTGTCCTTCGCCATGGGTGAAATCAGCCCTGCATCACCAAACGAATAGGGCCTTAAGCCATCAGCGCCCGACAACGAGGCCGCTAACTGCTGACGCTGTGCATCGGTCAGTTGTAGACCCTTACCACTTGGATCGTTGATTAAATCCTGCCAAGTGACCTCTCCCGCGCTCTTACCGCCGACTGAATCAGCATTGTAAATCCGAATCGGGTGGCCAATAGAGTCAACGGCGATAGCATCTTTTATGTAAGCACCTGAAAGCATTACATCTTGGCTATCACTTAACACCCATTTTAAGGCTCCATAGATTTCGTCTCTGTCTGTACCTATATCGCGATAGCCATCACTGCGGCCGGATTTGGCCACTAAACGGTAGGCGACATCATCGCTCAGGCCGCCCGTGCTATCCAGAGCAAGGGAGTAGGTATCCCATTGCCCAACTTCGGCGGTAAATTTGTTTTTTGACTCGAATTGCGGTTTTTTCTCAATTAAATTGATGACGCCGCCAGCACTCCCCATGCCATAGAGTCCAGTCGCTGGGCCTTTTAATACTTCTACGGATTCAACGTTGGTTAAAGAGCGCGTGGGGTTGAAAGTGTTACCAAGGCCAGCACCGCCATACATACCGTCATAGGTGTAATTTGCGCCTAAACCACGGATGACTATGTTGTCACCGATGCCATAGTTATTACCCGCTTGAGTCACACCACTGATGTTACGGATCAAGTCTTGCAGATTATCTGTACCTTGGGTTTCGATCAGTTCTTGGTCAACAATTACAACTGCAGCGGGTGTTTCCATGAGAGACATGTCGGATTTAGTCGCTAGCCCTGAATTTTTCACCACTGAGTTTTGTCTGCCATAAACCGTGATGCGCTCAACGTTGGCTTCAGTATTTGCTGATACCGAGTTAGCTTCGGCGGATGCAGTTTGCGATAAAACGGAAAGGCAGGCGAGTGCAGTTAGTGACAAACGAAATGATTTCATTAATGGTTCCCCCAAATAAATAGGTCGCGAATAGTAATGATTTGCATTTAAGTTGGCAACATATGTTTCAGATGTCGTGGTTGAAATGTGCAGTGCTGCGAATAAGTGTTACGAAAAGGCATGTATTTGAGGAAGTAAGGTATGGGTTCTCGCAGGAGAAAAGCTTCATAAAAAGTCGCGTCTAAGTTCCATCCCGCTGTAATGTCAAATTTGTTTCATTTTTTTTATAAAAAAGTGATTTATTTTTTGAGTTAACCATCACATCCCACCTTGTTGATCGGGAAACGCAACCAGGTACTTAGTTTGAATCGCACACGACACTTATTTCGTTTACGTAAACGTCAAAATGAAACGGTTGTTTTAATTTGTGGCAATAGCAACAGTCTTTATCATTATGATTTATATGAATTTATCTGACTTACCTCTAGGTTAGTTCAAAACATTGAGCATTTTCTACTTAGGTCTAATAGAGTAAAAATGATGTAATAATTAATTTACTATTAGTTATTTAATTACGTAATTAATTACTTTGCGTATTGATTGGTAAAGTTGTCTGACAAGTTTCATTTAACTGCAATTGTCATATGTGATTAAAATGTTTAATTGCATATTTATCAGTTGCTTGTTGTTTATTTTTTTGTTTGGTCAGACCAATTTTAGCATGGTTTCTACTTAGGTTAATGCATGTTTTTGTCAATCTTGGACTGTTGCAAATACAAACGTTTGTCGGTAAGTTTTAGTTCTAAACAAACATTTGATGGTTTTTTGGTGAGTTTATAAGCAGTGGTGATTGGGGATGCTACTGCTTTATATGTCAGCGTTAAGCCTGTGATAGTGGAGCCTCTTGGGAGGGCATCAAGATGACGGAACACACTTTGAGTGAACAGCAATTGAATTCGACACTGGGTAAAGCTACAGCAAACGCCACGCTTAATATTGTGGGTCGTGACATTCCAGGCCAAGAAGTCATATTTACCGAAGGGGCTGTCGTCTTACTCGAATCCCTTTGTCGTGAGTTTGCCGACGAAGTACCTGCCTTACTCGCTAAACGTAAAGATAAACAAGCACGTATTGATAAAGGATCATTACCTGACTTTCTGCCTGAAACCCGCGCTATCCGTGATGGTGCATGGCAGATTCGCGGTATTCCCGATGACTTACTCGATCGCCGCGTAGAAATCACAGGTCCCGTTGAACGTAAGATGGTGATTAACGCACTCAACGCCAATGCCAAAGTGTTTATGGCCGATTTCGAAGATTCTTTAGCACCAAGCTGGGAAAAAGTCGTCGAAGGTCAAATCAATCTACGTGATGCCGTGCGTGGTGATATTGAGTACACAGCACCGGACACGGGTAAGCACTATAAATTAGGACCAAATCCGGCAGTACTTATCTGCCGCGTTCGTGGTCTGCACCTTAAAGAAAAACACGTACAGTTTAATGGCAAAGCGATTCCTGGCTCACTGTTTGATTTCGCACTGTATTTCTACCACAACTATCGCCAACTTTTGGCCAAAGGCAGTGGTCCATATTTTTATATTCCTAAGTTAGAAAGTCATATTGAAGCGCGCTGGTGGGCAAAAGTGTTTGCTTTTGTTGAGGACAGATTCTGTCTGCAAGCGGGCACGATTAAATGTACTTGCTTGATTGAGACTTTGCCTGCCGTGTTCGAAATGGACGAAATTCTCTATGAACTACGTTCCAATATCGTCGCACTGAACTGTGGTCGTTGGGATTACATCTTCAGCTATATCAAAACATTAAAACGTCATAGCGACCGAGTCTTACCGGATCGCCAAGCCGTCACTATGGATACGCCTTTCTTAAGCGCTTATTCAAGACTCTTGATTAAGACTTGCCACAAACGCGGAGCTTTAGCGATGGGCGGCATGGCAGCCTTTATTCCTGCTAAAGATCCTGCTCAGAACGAAGCCGTATTGCAGCGAGTTCGTCGAGATAAAGAGCTTGAGGCGCGTAACGGCCACGATGGCACTTGGGTAGCGCACCCTGGCCTTGCCGACACCGCTATGGGGATTTTCAACGAATACATAGGCCAAGATCACTGTAATCAATTACATATTACCCGTGATGTAGACGCGCCAATTCTGGCTAGTGAGTTACTTAAAACCTGCGATGGTGAGCGCACTGAACAAGGGATGCGTCTGAACATTCGTATCGCCCTGCAGTATTTAGAGGCGTGGATCAGCGGTAACGGTTGTGTGCCCATTTACGGCTTAATGGAAGATGCGGCGACGGCTGAGATCTCTAGGGCCTCAATTTGGCAATGGATCCAACACGGTAAGTCGCTGTCCAACGGCAAACTCGTTACCAAACAACTCTTTAAAGACATGTTGGTTGAAGAGCTGTCGAACGTGAAAAAAGAAGTGGGTAGCGACAGATTCACCCATGGCAAATTCACCCAAGCAGCGGTGTTGCTTGAAGACATTACCACCTCCGACGAGCTGGTCGATTTCTTAACCTTACCCGGTTACGAAATGCTGACAGCTTAGAATGAACTCATTTGCTTGAACCGTTTTAGGTAAACCAGATTTAGCTGTGGCGGGGCTACCGTCAACCAAACAATTTAGCAGAGTGAAACTGGGGGGCAGTTTCATGATAGCTACAACATCAAAGATAAAGGAGCGACACTATGACTAAGGCAACGACTCAGACTTCACGTCAAGAACAGATTGATGCAATCAAGCGAGATTGGGCTGAAAACCCACGTTGGAAACACGTGCGTCGTCCTTATACCGCAGAAGAAGTGGTTGCACTTCGCGGTTCAATCGTGCCAGAGAATACTATCGCTAAGCGCGGTGCAGCTAAGTTATGGGAATTGGTTAACGGTGGCGCTAAAAAAGGCTATGTGAATTCACTGGGTGCGTTAACGGGTGGTCAAGCGGTACAACAGGCGAAAGCGGGTATTGAAGCGATTTACCTTTCAGGTTGGCAAGTGGCAGCCGATGCTAACTTAGCCGGCACTATGTACCCAGATCAATCTTTATACCCAGCCAACTCAGTGCCAGCTGTGGTGTCACGCATCAATAACTCATTCCGTCGCGCCGACCAAATTCAGTGGGGCAATGGCGTTAATCCAGAAGATGAAAAGTTTGTTGATTACTTTCTGCCAATTATTGCTGACGCAGAAGCGGGCTTTGGCGGCGTATTAAATGCCTTCGAACTGATGAAGTCGATGATCGACGCGGGCGCTGCCGGTGTTCATTTTGAAGATCAGTTAGCTTCAGTGAAGAAATGTGGTCACATGGGCGGCAAAGTATTAGTGCCAACCCAAGAAGCGGTACAAAAGCTGGTTGCTGCACGTTTAGCGGCGGACGTGAGCGGTGTCGATACACTAGTTATCGCCCGTACCGATGCTAACGCGGCCGATTTGTTAACTTCAGATTGCGACCCATACGATCGTGATTTCGTGACTGGCGAGCGCACCAATGAAGGTTTCTACCGTGTGAAAGCGGGTCTTGACCAAGCGATCTCTCGTGGTCTTGCTTATGCCCCTTATGCAGATTTGATTTGGTGTGAAACCGCTAAACCGGATCTTGAAGAAGCGCGTGTTTTTGCTGAAGCGATTCATGCTCAGTACCCAGATCAGCTGCTTGCTTACAACTGTTCGCCTTCGTTCAACTGGAAGAAAAATCTGGACGACGCCACTATCGCGCGCTTCCAACAAGCATTGTCAGACATGGGCTACAAGTACCAGTTCATCACTTTAGCCGGCATCCACAACATGTGGTACAACATGTTCGACCTCGCTTACGACTATGCGCGCGGCGAAGGTATGAAGCATTATGTCGAGAAAGTTCAAGAAGTTGAGTTTGCTGCAGCGAAGAAAGGTTACACCTTTGTGGCGCATCAACAGGAAGTGGGCACAGGTTATTTCGACCAAGTGACTACGGTTATTCAAGGTGGCCATTCTTCAGTGACTGCACTGACAGGTTCCACCGAAGAAGAGCAGTTTTAAGCAGTAAGCAGCGCTTAGGATGATCCATTGTGATTGTGGATCACTCCTCAGCACGCCTTACATTGATATATGTGGTGAGGCGTGGTTAAAAACTCGAAATAGAGGGCAAGGGCGGACTGTGATGAGTTACCGACCTTGCAGCCTAAATCTCGAGTCGAGTATGAAAGAGTGTTACCCGTAAGCCTGTGTTTAGCTGCTCTGCAGCTGTTGTCCCCCGTGCAGTTCGCCTACATGTGCTGTGCGGGTTTTTAAGTCAAATTTTGTGGCTTAACTTCCTACCCAGTAAGTTTTTGCTTGCCTTAGCTTGGCGACTCTATGAGTCGCTATTTTTTTGCTTATTGGTTCACTATTACGCTGATTAATATGGTGCAACTCTGATACGACTTGGTGCAATAATCGGATTATTTTACAGCAGCTTATTGCTATCTCATTGTTATTTAATGGCGATCAATAGTGGCCTGAAAAATGCTCTGAATAATGTGGAAAGTTATAGCGTATTAAAGCTGATTATTGGCATTCACATTGAGGTCATCGCCATGAAATATTACAGTCGCCGTTTAGTTAAACCTGAACATTTAAATCCAGCAAATACACTGTTTGGCGGTCAGTTGCTCAGTTGGATAGACGAGGAGGCCGCCATCTTTGCTGCCTGTCAGATGAAGAGCACGAGCCATGTGACTAAGCTGATTTCTGAAATCAACTTTATGACGCCAGCGCATCAAGGGGATGTGATTGAGTTTGGTCTGGAGCTCGTGAGTCTCGGCCACAGTTCTATTACCGTAAGCTGCCAAGTACGTAATAAGATGACGCAGGCGCCAGTGGTGAGTATAGATAAGATGGTGTTTGTGCATGTGAATGCCCAAGGATTGCCTGTGCCCCATGGTATTCGGGCGAATGCGGCTTAAGGGGCGTGGCGCTTAAAATGCGTGATGCTTAAATGTATAAGATGTTTAAAATGAGCAGTGACGCCTAGGCGTCACTGTCATTAGTCTTTGGTTAAATCCTCTTTTACCGATTTGACCGCATCCCGTGAAGCATGACCTATGGCTTTTGTCGTGTCTCGAGTCGCGTGGCCTATCTCAGTGGTGACTTCTTTAGTCGTTGTGCCGATGGCACGGCCTGCGTCCTTTAAATCCGCACAGGCGGATGTAGCGAGTAATAAAGGAATAATAATGAGCGTCGCTTTATTCATTGTGATGCCAATCCTCAATTTAAGTTCGTAACTCAATTTACTGGGCCTTGCCATTTTTACTGTGCTAAATGACATTCGGGACAATATAACAGATCTTGAGCTGAATCACGCTATGGTGACATTATCTGCTGAGCCGCTGTTGCAATGCTTCTGGGCGAGTATCAACCGAGTGAGTGAAACTAAGAGCATTAAATGACGTCGCGGGTTGAGTTATCGAACTCGACAAATAAAAACGCCAGTGGCGTTTTGCGCACTGGCGTCTAAGGTCGCTAAATAATACTGCAAAGATTATTCGAGTTTGGCTAAGCGTTGTTGATAGTCTTCAATCAGGTGCTGCATAATTTCTTCTGGCGCCGCATCGTCACAGCAATCGTCTAAAAAGATTTTAAAGGTGACTAAGGCATGGCCGTCATTTTTGAGTCTGTCACTCTGCATTGAGAAGTAAGCATCTTCATTTTCGGCTTTACGAACCACAAACTTATTCGTTTCGAAGGTTTTTTCCCCAGAAAGCTCGTGCCATTTAGTGATGCGATTTAACGCGATCTCACAGGACTGGTTCATTTCAATATGATTTAACCAAGTAACGGGATGTTCAGGATCTTTGTAATGTGGACATCTAACTGTGTAGTTATATACATGGGTGATTGCAGTCATAGCGTACCTACCTGTTCGAGGATATTGTTGCCATCATAGGCATCGTTTTTGAATTCGGTCAATCATTAATTAAGTCTATATAGCCTTGATGTTTTTTGACGGAGAAGGATAGTTACTGCATGAAAATTAACCATTTACTTAATCTGTCATGTCTCTATTTAGCATGAGTTTTATGCCAATAACTTTGTGCTAGATCTCAGTTTTGGGTGAAGTTTCGCTTTTGCTGAATTACTGATTAATAAAGCAACAACTTGGTCGTCAGTAAGTCTTATTGATAAAAAGAGCGAACAGCGGAGTAAATAGGTTAATTAAACTTTGATGGGAGCTATATGAGTAAGTGGCAGCATAAGTTGTCGCAGAGGAAACGCAGAAGGTAGAATGGACAGAGGCCCATTCGTTAGAACGGGCCTCTCAGCTGGCTTCATCTTTTGCAGGGAAAAAGCGAACTGGGGCCATCTTATCGGATCTGTAACAGTCTGTAACCCACAGAGATCACGTTTTTTATATCATTTTGCTATGAATATTTGAGGTTCAGATCCTTTCTTCTTGAATATGCAGATTTGTGAGTGTTTTGTCAGTGCAAAGGTGCATAGACACTGAGTTTTATGTTGGTTTTTGTTACTCAATTTTTAAGATAGTAACTTACCTCACCATCTTGTTGATACAGGTGTAAAAAAGGCCCCAATAGTGCAGCAATAATCTGTGCACTATTGGAGCCTAAAACGAATTCATTGGAGGATGAAGTCGTGTTTACGCACTAGCAGGACAATAAGTCGTTATCCAGCAAGTTAGCGCACGATTGTTGTGTGCTAACTTGCGATTGGTAAGGTATGGCGATTACAGCGCACAATTACAGCGCATTAGTGAAGATCTGACAGATCTCCGCATGGGTCGCTTGTTTTGGATTGGTGAATCCACAGGCATCTTTTAACGCGTTATCCGCAAGTGTTGGAATATCTTCCGCTTTCACGCCTAACAAGGTCAGGTTTTCTGGGATCTTAACCGCAACAGACAGTTTTTTGATTGCCGCTATCGCCGCACTAGCACCTTGCTCATCTGTCATCGCAGACACATCGACACCCATAGCCTTGGCAATGTCTTTTAAGCGAGCAGGGACGACCTGGGCGTTGTATTCCTGCACATGTGGCAGCAGCAGAGCGTTACACACGCCGTGGGGCAGATCGTAGAAACCGCCTAATTGGTGCGCCATCGCATGCACATAACCTAAGCTGGCATTGTTAAACGCCATACCTGCTAAGAACTGGGCGTAGGCCATTTGTTCACGGGCGTTGATGTCTTGACCGTTTTCAACTGCGTTGACTAAGTTAGCTTGAATCAATTCCATAGCCTTGATCGCACAGGCGTCGGTGATCGGGTTCGCTGCAATAGACACATAGGCTTCAACCGCGTGAGTCAGTGCATCCATACCTGTTGCGGCAGTTAGGCTCGCAGGCTTTTTCAGCATTAACTCAGGGTCGTTGACCGACAGCAAAGGCGTGGTGTGTTTATCGACAATCGCCATTTTAATGTGGCGGGCTTCGTCGGTAATGATACAGAAGCGCGTCATTTCACTGGCAGTACCTGCCGTCGTATTAATGGCCACTAACGGCAACTGTGGTTTCGCGGATTGATCTAACCCTTCATAATCTTTGATGCTGCCACCGTTGGTTGCAACAAGGGCGATACCCTTGGCACAATCATGGGGTGAGCCGCCGCCGAGTGAAATTACAAAGTCACACTTGTTGGCTTTTAACAGGGCTAAACCCGCTTCGACGTTCGTCACGGTTGGGTTAGGTTGTACACCATCATAGATGGTGGAGGTAATACCATTTTGACCGAGTTTTTCGGCCACTTCACCCACTAAGCCAATCTTGACTAAGGGTTTATCTGTCACTATGAGTGCGTGTTTAAAGCCTAAGGTTTTGATGTCACCGATAGCATCATCCACTGCGCCTTGGCCTAATACGTTGACAGAAGGAATAAAAAATTTAGCAGCCATAAAATCCACCTATTTGCTTGTAAAGATTAAGTTGTGTTCTTTTCTGGTGATCAAGCTACCAATTTGGAGGTAGTGAAAGTGTGAGCTTGATCGAGTTCGGCGCTTATCTGAGGGTAATTTCCCACTAAAGTTGGAACTGGGTAACTAAATTTCGGACTTTTATGACGGGTATTAGTGTTGGCGTACGATATGGTTTTTTAGCGTTGTTAGCGCCCCTGGTGATGCATCATTTCTGTGCATTTTTCGTTTACTTTTTATCCCACTTTTTATCCAGCATTTGACGGCTCAATTGTTAAATCTAACAGAGGTTAAACCTCATGAATACTCTCATTTGTAGCATTAACTCCAATTAATTAGTTTGATATCTAATATTGATTTATGCGTACTGCTGTGGTTGTGGTAGGGCCGTAAGTCAAAGGAATCTATAGTTTTATCTTGTTTTTACAGGTTAATTCTTTTTTACATAACTAACTTGTGAGCTTTGTCACTGTGGTATTTTAGGTTGATAGTTACATCACTAATCATTATCATGATTGTTAATTGAACGTTCAATTAACGTCGTTCAGAGTATTGAGAGAGTGGTTATTCCTTGAGTATTTATGCCTAAAGCCGCAATGAAATTGATACGCAGACAGCAGCTTATCGATGCGACATTAGCATCGGTTGCCTTGCATGGATTGCAGCACACGACCATCAACAGCATTAGTCAGTTGGCGGGGATGTCGTCGGGGATCATCAGTCATTATTTCAGTGGTAAGCAGGGCTTGATCCAAGCGACGCTGCGCCACTTGCTCGAGCAGTTAAAGCAAGCGTTGCTCAATCGAATCCAAGGACAAGTGTTGGCGCCAACAGAGCGCTTAATGATGATAGTTGAAGCGAATTTTACCGAGTTACAGCGCTCACGAAATGTCACTCACACTTGGCTGAGTTTTTGGGCACAGGCCGTCCACGATCCCCAGTTAGCCCGTTTGCAGAATATCAATAGTCGCCGCTTATACAGCAACTTACATTTTTCCTTTCGGCACGTGTTGCCCAAAGAGTTTGCCCTGATGGCTGCTAAGCAAACGGCGGCGATGATCGATGGATTTTGGTTACGCAGCGCCTTAAGTGAAACCCCTGAGCAGGATTTTGTTCAGGCCGAAAAATTATGCAAAACCTTTATCCACAATGTGATAAAGCAGCATGGAGTCAATACATGTCAGTAGAAGTACAGTACAACTTTATTGCGGGTCAGTTGCTCGCTAACGACAGCGGCGAAACCTTCGACGTCGTCAATCCTGCCACTGGGCAATTGGCGTACCGAGTGCAAGTGGCCGATGAAAAAATTCAGCAAGCGGCCATCGAAAGCGCCAAAAAAGGCTTTGCTATTTGGTCTGCCATGAGTGCCACTGAACGCAGCCGTATTCTGTTAAACGCGGTCGCATTATTGCGGGCTCGTAATGATGAACTCGCGGCAATCGAAGTGTTCGATACAGGTAAACCTTGGCAAGAAGCCTCAGTGGTTGATGTGGTCACAGGCGCAGATGCTATCGAGTTTTTCGCCCATATTGCCCCTGGGCTTGAAGGCGCGCAGCAGCAAGTCGGTGGGGATTTTTATTACACCCGCCGTGAGCCTTTAGGCATTTGTGCAGGCATTGGCGCGTGGAATTATCCATTGCAAATCGCCTGTTGGAAGGCCGCACCTGCCTTAGCTAGCGGCAATGTGATGATTTTTAAACCTTCGGAAGAAACGCCGCTTGGCGCACTGAAATTGGCGCAACTCTTAAGTGAGGCGGGTTTGCCCGATGGCGTATTTAACGTCGTGATGGGTGACGGCAAGGTTGGCGCTTGGTTAACGGGGCATCCAGATATTGCCAAAGTGTCCTTCACGGGCGAAGTCGGTACCGGTAAAAAAGTCATGGCCGCGGCGGCAAGTTCATTAAAAGACGTCACTATGGAACTCGGTGGTAAATCACCGCTTATCGTATTTGACGATGCCGATATCGATAATGCCGTTTCAGGTGCCATGCTCGGTAACTTCTATACCCAAGGTGAAGTCTGTACTAATGGGACGCGGGTGTTTATCCATGAGTCAGTTTATCCACGCTTTATCGAAAAACTGCTTATGCGTACTCAAACCAATATTGTGGTGGGCGATCCTATGGCGCCAGAGACTAACTTTGGCGCCTTGATCTCCAAAGATCACCAGCAAAAAGTACTCGATTATATTCAGCAAGGTATCGATGACGGCGCAACTCTGCTCACCGGTGGCACAGCATTAACACCTGAAAATGCTCCCAATGGTTACTTTGTTGCCCCGACGATTTTCACCCATTGCACCGACGAGATGCGCATCTGTAAAGAGGAAATCTTTGGCCCTGTGATGTCGGTACTCACCTTTAAAGAGGAAGCCGAAGTGATTGCTCGGGCAAACAATACCGCTATGGGCTTGGCCGCTGGGGTGTTTACCCAAGATATCAGCCGTGCTCATCGGGTCATTCATCAGTTACAGGCGGGTATTTGCTGGATCAATGCTTATGGCGCCTCGCCAGCCGAAATGCCTGTAGGTGGGTATAAGTTGTCGGGTATTGGCCGTGAAAACGGTAGCGAGACACTCAAGCATTACACCCAAATTAAAGCCGTTTATGTGGGTCTGCAGCCCTTAGAAAGCCCATTTTAAGGAGGCATTTTGACTCAGTCATTAGAGCAAAAATATTATAACTACATCATAGTTGGTGCAGGATCAGCGGGTTGTGTGCTCGCCAATCGCTTGTCAAAGGATCCTAAAAACGAAGTGCTGTTATTAGAAACCGGAGGCAGCGATAAGAGCATCTTTATTCAAATGCCGACGGCGTTATCAATTCCGATGAACAGCCCTAAATATGCTTGGCAGTTTGAAACTGAGTCTGAGCCATATTTAGATAATCGCAAGATGCATTGTCCTCGGGGCAAGGTGCTTGGCGGTTCATCGTCGATCAATGGCATGGTATACGTTCGTGGTCATGCTAGGGACTTTGATGAGTGGCAGGCGCAAGGGGCGACCAACTGGGATTACAGCCATTGTTTGCCGTACTTTAAAAAGGCGGAAACCTGGGCCTTTGGTGGCGATGAGTATCGCGGTGAGTCAGGGCCGTTAGGGGTGAATAACGGCAATCAGATGCAGAATCCGCTATACCAAGCCTTTGTGGATGCGGGCATCGCGGCGGGGTATTTATCGACCGCCGATTATAATGCGGCGCAGCAAGAAGGTTTTGGTCCCATGCATATGACGGTCAAAAAAGGCGTACGCTGGTCAACCGCCAATGCCTATTTACGCCCAGCGATGGCTAGACGTAACCTCACGGTTGTGACCCACGCTTTAGTGCATAAAGTGTTATTGGAAGGACAAACGGCTGTTGGCGTTCGCATTGAACACAAAGGTAAAGTTGAAGATATTCGTTGTAACAAAGACGTGATTTTAGCTGCTGGCTCAATAGGTTCGCCGCATTTACTGCAATTATCAGGCATTGGCGAGCCCCAAGTATTGGCCGATGCAGGGGTCGAGTTACAACATGAGTTGCCCGGTGTTGGTCAGAATTTACAGGATCATTTAGAGTTTTATTTCCAATTCAAATGCCTTAAACCGATTTCACTCAATGGCAAGTTAGATCCTTTCAGCAAGTTCTTAATCGGTGCTCGGTGGATTTTAGATAGATCCGGTTTAGGGGCCACGAATCACTTCGAGTCCTGTGGTTTTATTCGCTCAAAAGCGGGTCTGGAATGGCCAGATTTACAGTACCACTTTTTACCTGCGGCTATGCGTTACGATGGCAAAGAAGCCTTTGCGGGTCATGGGTTTCAGGTACATGTGGGCCATAACAAGCCTAAGAGTCGTGGTGCCGTGACTTTAGTGTCGGCAGATCCTAAAGCGCCGCCCAGAATTCAGTTCAATTACCTACAGCATCCCGATGATATTGAAGGCTTTAGGGCCTGCGTGCGCTTGACTCGTGAGATCATCAATCAAACGCCATTCGATGAGTATCGTGGTGAGGAAATTCAACCCGGCACACAAGTGCAAACCGATGCGCAAATCGATGCCTTTGTGCGTCAATCGGTTGAGAGTGCTTATCATCCTTCTTGCTCGTGCAAGATGGGCACGGATGCGATGGCGGTGGTGGATCCCGAAACCCGCGTGCATGGCTTGCAGAATTTACGGGTGGTGGATTCTTCTATTTTCCCGATTATCCCGAACGGCAATTTGAACGCGCCGACCATAATGTTGGCTGAGCGCGCCGCGGATCTGATTTTAGAGGCTGAGATGTTAGCGCCAGCAGACTGTGCCGTTGTGGTTGCCGACGCTTGGCAAACCACACAAAGAAGTACTGCGACAAGTTAAAGCCATAAGTTAACAACACGCCTGCTCAGTCCGTCGAATCGACGGACTGGCGGCTTCAATTTTGAAGTGACTCATTAATTGATGACTCAAAAGGGTCATGATTCATTTTATCTAAAGGGTCGGTCAGCCCGCAGTGAGTGTGCAAATGACCGCTTTCACGACTGATCATCTATCAGGGTTTAACTATCGCGGAGTGTTTTTAAGTAGCGATATTTAAGGCTTGAGGGCAGAACGTTGCCTTTAAAAATGGATCAGTTTTTATTATTAAATAAAAACATGGAGTTACATTTTATGGGTTTATATCCAGATGCCGACTTACACCCAGTATCGACTGGGACTGAGTGCTCATTATGACTTGGTTATTATCCGCAGGGATACTGTTCACTTTTACCGCGATTGCGTTTGTGATTTATCGCTGGGGCAATATTCGCTGTATCGGCGTGACGCCTGTGCGTACTTTTACCTTTATCGCGATTCTGTTTACCTCAGGACTTGATGTCGGCTTGATCATGTTTCCGCTCACCGAGTTTGCGGGTTACGCCAATGTGGCGGCGAGTCCTGAATACGGCTTTAGTAATCCGCTGGCGATTGAGTTTGGCTTCTGGGCCTTTTTGATTTGGAGCTTCTACTTTTTAACCTGTTTTTATTTTTGTGTCATCGAGCCTAGGGTGAGATTCTTCGATATTCCTTGGGTTAAGTTCATCAATAATATCGTAATTATTGGCACCTGCGCCTTTACCGCCTATTTGCTATTGAGTAATTTACCTTGGTATTTACCCGAATTAGGTGATGGCGAAACCATAGTCGGTAGCTTCTATTTAATCGTATTTATGGTGATCGCCGCGGCTGTGTATTCCAGCACTAGCATACGTTATGTGCGTATCTTGAGTCTGGCGAGCACTTGGTTGTTTTTAGGCTTGATTGCCATCATGTGGGCCAGTGCATTTTTATCGGCTGACTCGAGTGTGGGCGAGTTCTTTACGACCTTTGCCATGCTGGGTGACTACTTCGGCAATATTCAACATTTTGTGTTACCCATCAATGACTACCATGAGTTTTATCTGTTCTGGTGGTTTGCATGGAGCATTATGATAGGCCAATTTACCTCGCGCTTTGTCGGTGGCATGAAAACCTATCAAGTGCTGTTGGCCATGATGGTGTTTCCGTCTATCCCCATCGCGATTTGGTTCACTGTACTTTATTACTACAGCGCCAATGGCTTAGATACCTCGGGCTTCTATAATCTGGCGATGGTGATTGTGGGAATTACCTTTGTAATCAATTCACTCGACTCACTGGTGCGCCTCTATACCGATAATCTTAATTTGACCATTGAGCGGTTAGGCAAGCTTAAATATGTCAGCTTTAACTTAGTCTTGCTCTGCAGTCTGACATTACTGTTTCAATTAGACTTTCTTCAAATTCAATGGGTTGGTGCAATCGCACTGGGCCTGATCTTTAGCTGTTTTGGTTACATCATGATGACGCAATTGCAAACTGTTCGTGCCATTGAGCGCTCGCCAAAAGAGAACAAAATTGACTTTACTAAAATTGAGCTAGCCAACTAATGGAAAAATTAATAATGAAATCAAAATGTTTTTATCTTGTCGCCGGCGGATTGTTATTGATGTCGACTGTGGCGAATGCCGGATTATCGGCCACTGTGACGGCCACTTCGGATTACACCTTTAATGGTGTCAGCCAAACTGACAGCGGCCCAGCACTGCAAGGCAGTCTGGATTACGGTTTTGATTCGGGATGGTATGTGGGTGGGTTTACGTCGAACGTCGACTTTGGGGGGAACGACAGCACTTGGTTGGAACTCGATGCCTATGCGGGTAAGTTTTATCAGCTCAATGAGCAACTGAGTTTTGATGTCGGACTGGCTTATTACACTTACCACGGCGAGTCGTTTTCCGATGAGTACAACTATCCTGAGCTGTATAGCAAGTTAGGATATGATAGTTCACTGGGTCACTCTGAGGCTAAGTTGACCTATACATGGGATTACTTTGGTTTGGGTGGTGAGCATTACACTATGTTGCTTGGCCATACTGTCAGTGTCGCTGAAGGACATGATATTCGCTTTAGTGTCGATCGCTCGACATCACTCGATGAAGATAAATGGTCATGGGATGGTGGCAAATCTTTTAATCATTTCCGTATCGCCTATCTGACCAGCTGGAGTGGCTTTGATTTCAGTCTTGCCGCTGAAGATACTAGCATGAACTTAGATACCAGCGACGAGCGTCTTGTGTTGTCGGTATCGCGTCAATTCATGTTGTAATCTAAGGGACTTTTACCATAAAAGTGCCTCCTCTTGGTGAGTTCAGTCGCGCTTTCTGGTAAGGTGCACTCGTTGCTTAGAATGGGGAGAATGAAAAGAACGATGGAAAAGTACGAACAACTGCTCATTTCGCTGCGCCGAGTGATACGCGCTATCGACATTCATTCTCGCCAGCTGAACAAACACTCAGGTTTAACTGGGCCGCAATTGATGGTGATGCAGAAAATCGCCCAATTGGATGCGCCATTGGCTAAAACCGTGGCGGAAGAAATTACGCTCAGCCCTGCAACTGTGACGACTATTATCGATCGACTCGAGGGACGTGGTTTAGTGATCCGTCTGCGCAGTGAGACTGATAAACGTAAGGTGCATTTATACCTTAGTGATGCGGGCCGAGCGCTGTTACAGGACTCACCTAAACCGCTACAGGATCATTTTATTAAGCGTTATCAGAATCTTGAAGAATGGGAGCAGAGTCAATTGCTCTCAGCCGTTGAGCGTATCGCGACTATGATGGACGCCGATAAAATTGATGCGGCGCCTATGCTCTTGGTGGGGAAGATCCAAGGGGATGAGTAAGTTTCGTTTTTTCAATGACTAAAGTTATAAGATAAAAAAGCACTGAATTCTCAGTGCTTTTTTGCTTTTAGCCGATTAAGCGTTAGATCAGGCAGCAGGGCAGCTTGTTTCTGTTATTGAATTGATGAGGATCTCTTGTACTGGTGTGTCTTGGAAGCCTTCGATATTTTTTGTTGGGACTATGCTGATTTGATCTACCACCTCTATACCGTCAACCACTTTGCCAAATACTGCATAACCATAACTACTCGCTGACGCGTCTAGATGTGGATTATCTAATACATTGATAAAGAACTGAGAGGCAGCGGTATCAGGTGCATTTGCTCTTGCCATCGCAATAGTGCCACGTTTGTTGCTAATACCGACTGCGGCTTCATTCTTGATTGAGGCACTGGTCGGTTTGCTTTTGAGACCAGTGGTAAAACCGCCGCCTTGGATCATAAAGTTATTGATGGTTCTATGGAATAAGGTGCCGTTATAGAAAGACTTATCAACATACTGCTTAAAGTTTTTACCTGTGATTGGCATGTTAGTTAAGTCAATGGCAAGTGTGATATCGCCTTTCGTCGTTTTCATTAAATAACACACATCCGCAGCTAAGGCTGGCGGCGTGGGATCGGGCGTCGGTGGCGTCGGCGTTAAATCACCATCTGTACTTCCTTCACAACCCGTCAAGGCAATGCAGCCGACAAATAGTAATCCTGATAACTTCTTCATTTCATATCCTTATTCTCAATCATCATTGGGGTGTTTTTGCTTTAGCATTCCATGGGCTTGAGCCACTGGCGTATATGCGAGGGCATATCAGGTTCCATGAATTTAATGTTGTTATTATGTTTCTATGCTGTAGCGAGACGAGATGTTGACAGAGGAGAGATAGGCTGTTCAAGTTATAAAATGCAATTGATACAAAGTGTTGCACTGATATCTGTGGTTAATATGCCACCTGACGTATTTGTTAGTATTAGTCTGAACGCAATGACATAAAAATGACTTACGCTTGTCATGTTATTTCTATCCCTTTGCTCTTCACTTATTGCATGCTTTAGGAGCCATGCTTGCCCTCTTGCTGAACGCATGCCCCAATTTAGTGCATTCCACTCTTTATATCCTGATAGCTACTGAGCGCCAACTTAACTGAGTGCTTCTAGTAAGTTACTGATTTTTTGAAAATGTTTTTTGTTATTTCTCTGAAATATTTATGTCATCTTCTTGTTACTTTTCGTTGGCATGGTTACTGTATATCTAAAGCTATGGATGAGCGGTCGCGGGGGCGACAAAATATGGGGCTGGAAAAGTTGCTGTATTTGCGGGGAGTTGGAGCAGAATTTACTGATTGTTTTGGCCAAAATATCCATATTTCCGAGGTAGACAGGCAAGGTATCTTGACCTGTATGTTACAGGAAAAAAACAGCGTGGCAGGGACTGCCATTGATACTCCTGCTACAGAAGCGTTATCGAGTGATGCTGGGCTGACCTGTGTCGATGCGGTATTGACCGAAGCACTGATCGCGTCGCAAATTGATCTACTGGATGCCCGTCCTTGGACTCAGGTGCTACCTGAATTCCATTGGTGTTTTGTGGATGAACCTTGGATAAGCCTTTGTTTACCGGAAACCTACACCTCAGATCTGAGTGTGGCGATTGAATGTGAACAGGGTGAGTCCATCGTATTCGATGTGCCTTTCTCGGCGCTTAAGTCCATTGGCGATTACCGCATTGAACAAACGCTTTATCTACACTATCGCCTTGATCTTACGCAACTGGGATTCGCACGCCTCGATTTAGCTGAGGCCAAGACCCAAGCTTCCCCTGACAACTTAATGCCCGCCGAGACTGAAGCGGTGAATTTAGCGTCCTATTTCCTGAGCAGCCAAGAGTTCACTAACAACCCTGCATTTACAAAAAACCAAGACTCATTTGCGCATGCAGCCGACAAAAATGCGAGTGATTTATCTATGTTAGGTTTGGGCTTTCATCGCATAGCCTTAAGCTTAAAACATGCCCTATCGACAAGTGCACAAGCGGCAAGCTTGGCGCTAGAGAGCAGTGTGACGGCAGAAGCTGATATCAGCACTTTGTTCTCTGGCACCTTAATGGTGGCGCCGCGGGCCGCCTACCAAGGCGTACTCACGGCTGTCGCCCAAGGTAAACGCCATAAACCTTGGGGGATCAGCGTTCAACTCTACAGTTTGCGCAGTGAGAGCCAATGGGGCATTGGCGACTTTGGTGATTTAGAACAACTGATCGGACTGGTGGCGGCGCAGGGCGCGGATTTTATTCAACTCAATCCCTTGCATGCCCTCGATATCGCGGCGCCAGAGCATCCGAGTCCCTATAGTCCGTGCGATCGCCGCAGACTTAATCCTCTTTATATTCAATTACAAAGCGTTCCTGAATACCAAGCTCTTGCCACTGAATTTTTAAGCGCTACTTGGGTAGAGGCTATCGCCTTACTGAATCGTGATAATTGGCTCGATTATCCAAAAGTCAGTGAGCTGAAATACCGTGCCTTTGAGCAGTTATATCGCGTTTTTTGTGATACGCATCTGGCGAACGACACGCCCAGAGCGCAAAGATTCCATGAGTTTGTACGTGAGCAGGGCAGTGGGCTACAAGAGTTTGCTCAAGCGGAATATTTACGTAGTCCTAAAGCGTTTGTGCAAGAGGAAGGTTTCTATCTTTACCTGCAATTTGTTGCTGAAAAGCAGTTACACCTCTGTCAGCTAAAAGCTAAAGAGGTGGGGATGGGGTTGGGATTGATCCGTGATTTGGCCGTTGGTGCAGCGCTGCACGGCAGTGAAGTGCAGGCCAATGCCGAGCAGTTTTGTTTGAATGCCAGCATAGGTGCACCGCCCGATCCCTTTGCACCCCAAGGACAAAATTGGGGTTTAACGCCACTCGATCCGGTGAAGTTAAAACAACATAATTTCAGCCATTTTATCGCCTTGATCCGAGCCAATATGGAAAGCTGTGGTGCCTTGCGTATCGATCATGTGATGGGCTTACTGCGACTCTGGTGGTGGCCGCTGGATAAGCAACTCGGTCACGGTGCCTATGTGTATTATCCCGTCGAAACCTTGCTTGCCATCGTTTGCCTTGAGAGCCAACGTGCTCGCTGTGTGGTGATTGGCGAAGATTTAGGACTGGTGCCACCTGACATTATTCATCGTCTCTACACTTCTGGCATTTATTCCAACGAGTTGTTCTATTTCTGCAAAGACCATCAAGGCTTTAAATCACCGGATCAATATAAGTCCCAAAGCTTAATGATGCTGGCGAACCACGATGTGCCGACTTTAGTGGCTTGGTGGTGTGGCAGCGATTTACACCTGCGTCGACAGTTATCCCTGTTTGAAACTGACGAGCAGCTAGGCGAGGCGCTCGCGGGGCGTGAACATGAAAAGCAGCAACTCATTTCACTGTTAGTCGCTCAAGGTCTGTTAGCCGATGTGACGATAGCCGAACTCGATATTCAAACCTTACTCACGGCTTGGATGACCTTAGGAGCTCGCGGCAATAGTGCGCTATACAGCGTGCAACTGTGCGATTTATTAGCCGATCGCCATGCGGTGAACATTCCCGGTACTTGGCTCGAATATCCAAATTGGCAGCGTCGCCTGCCGCTGAATTTAACGCAAGTGTCGACTTCGCCAGAGATACTGCAGCGATTACAAAATATCGCTGTGGCGAGACAGCTACCGAGCTAAATCTAGCACCAGCGAAAGGCTGCCTAAGTCGCACCACATTATGCCATCCCTAAAGATGAGATTATTAGGGGGGATGTGGGTAAAGAGTGCCAATTTGCAAGTTTAATTGACTGATAAACGGAAGAAAAATGATGACTCAAGCCAATGCCTATTTCTACGATGGTGCCGACGTCGCCCTACTTAATGGTCAATACACTGATGTTTTTTCGCTCTTGGGTATGCACAGTGACAACGAGGGTAAGGCATTAATTGTTCGTTGTTTTTTACGCAATGCCCTCAGTGTAGATGTGATCAGCATTAAAGATGGCCGCAAAGTAGCGAGTCTGGACAAAGTCAACGAGCAGGGACTGTTCGCCGGCACTCTGGGACGACGCGTCAAGCCGTTTCTCTACTTGCTACGGGTGGAATATCCCCTGTGTCAGTTAGATATAGTCGACCCTTATCAGTTTGATTCCCTGCTCAATAGTGACGATATTTACCTGTTTGGTGAAGGCAGCGCCGAGCGCGCCTATGAATTTTTGGGGGCCAACTGGCGTCAAACCCAAGGCGTCGAAGGTGTGCATTTGTGTGTGTGGGCACCCAATGCTAAGCGGGTTTCAGTGGTGGGAGATTTTAACCATTGGGACGATACTCGCCATGTGATGCGCCAACATATTGCCAATGGTTTATGGGAGCTATTTTTACCCAATGTGGCTGAAGGTGCACACTATAAGTTTGATTTGGTTTATCAAAATGGTGAGCGCCATACTAAATCCGATCCTATGGCAACCCAAATGGAATGCGCGCCCCACAATGCTTCTATCGTGCCCCAAAAAGCTCACCATAGCTGGAATGATACCGCTTGGATGAGTAAGCGAGCGGCGACTGCTTGGCATAAAGCGCCCATGTCGGCCTACGAAGTGCACTTAGGTTCGTGGCGTCGTAAGGGAGAGCAAGGCGAGCAATATCTTGATTATCAAGACTTGATTGAACAGCTTATTCCCTATGTGAAGGAGCAAGGCTTTACCCACATCGAACTGATGCCGATCAGCGAGTTTCCCTTTGATGGTTCGTGGGGATATCAGCCTGTGGGTCTCTATGCGCCGACCCACAGATTTGGCGATGCCAATGGGTTAAAGGCCTTTGTGGATGCCTGCCATCAGGCGGGAATTGGTATCATCCTCGATTGGGTGTCGGCGCATTTTCCTAAGGATCCCCACGGCTTAGTGCGTTTCGATGGCACTTGTTTGTATGAGCATGAAGATCCTCGCAAGGGTACACATCCCGATTGGGATACCCTAATTTATAATTATGATCGCGGTGAAGTGCGCAGTTTCTTGTTGAGTAATGCCTGTTACTGGCTGCGGGAGTTTCACTTCGATGGCCTGCGTCTTGATGCCGTGTCTTCTATGTTGTATCTCGATTACAGCCGCGAGCCGGGCCAATGGCTGCCTAATGCTTATGGTGGACGGGAGAATCTCGAGGCCATCAGTTTCTTACAAATTTTGAATCAACGCTTGTACCAAGCTTTCCCCGGCATTTGCATGATTGCCGAAGAGTCCACCGCCTTTGCTGGGGTGACTAAGCCGACGGATCAGCAAGGTCTCGGCTTTGGTTTTAAGTGGAATATGGGCTGGATGAACGACAGCTTAAGCTACTTAGGCCGTGACCCGCTTTACCGCCAGTTCCACCATCATCAATTGACCTTCAGTTTAATGTACGCCTATACCGAGCAATTTATGTTGTCCGTGAGTCACGATGAAGTGGTCCATGGCAAGGGCTCGTTGCTGCATAAAATTCCCGGTGATGATTGGCAGAAATTTGCAACTCTGCGTGCCTATTACGGTTTTATGTGGGGGCATCCAGGTAAGAAATTACTCTTTATGGGCTGCGAGTTTGGTCAGCGAAATGAGTGGAACCATAACCAGAGTTTAGATTGGCACTTATTGGCTTACGAGCCGCACCAAGGCGTCCAGCGTTGGCTTAAAGATCTCAATCACTTATATCAAAAAATGCCCGCCTTATCGGTTCAAGATTACGAGGGCGCAGGATTTAGTTGGCTAGATTGTGAGAATAGCCGCGACAGCATCTTTACCTTTGTGCGTTACGGGTTAGCGGGTGATGCGCCGTTAGTGTTTGTCATCAACATGACGCCCCAATTACACACTGGGTTCCGTATTGGTTTGCCTTTGGCGGGGGATTACCGCGAATACCTGAATAGCGATAGCCAGATTTATGGTGGCAGTAACCAAGGTAATGCGGGCACTGTGGTTGCTGAGTCGCTGCCGTGGCAGGGGATGGCGCAGAGCGCGCTGATCACTGTGCCACCCTTGGGCTGTCTAGTCATAGGGCCTGTGTTAACCGGATTGGCTGAGGCGAACTAGCATGCAAAATCCCACGGCTGATGATATTAAGCTCAATCCTGACGCTAAAAACTACCCATTTCAAAGCGAAAAATGGGCGTTAGGGGTAGGTGAGCCTTTTCCGCTCGGTGCTAATGTTGAGGGCGATGGTGTCAACTTTGCGTTATTTTCAGCTAACGCCACAGCGGTCGAGTTATGTTTATTTGATGACAATGGCGAGCAAGAGGTCGCGCGTATTGCGTTAACTGAACAAACCCAGCAAATCTGGCATGTGTTTGTGCAAGGGCTTAAGGCGGGGCAACTCTACGGTTATCGCGTTTATGGCTCCTATGAGCCTCAACTTGGTCACAGATTTAACCCCAATAAATTATTGCTCGACCCCTATGCGCGCCAGCTCGTCGGTGAATATCGCGACCATGAGTCTAACTATGGTTACGAGCTGAACCACATGGATGAAGACTTATCTTTCAGTAAGTTAGATAACACTGCCTATGTGCCAAAATGCAAGGTCGTGGACATTCGTCCATTAATCGAGATAGCTGCCAAGCAGTCGATTCAGCCCCTTGCGACGAGGTTTCAGCCCAAACCCCTAGAGAGCAGCATCATTTATGAGATGCACGTTAAAGGCTTTACGGCGGTGCATCCTGAGATTGAACCCCATAAACGTGCCACCTTTGCGGGCTTAGCGACTCAGCCTGCTATCGATTATTTGGCCGAACTTGGGGTGACGTGTGTCGAGTTACTTCCCGTACAGGCCTTTTTCACTGAGCCATTTTTGCTCGAGAAAAAGCTCACTAACTATTGGGGTTACAACAGTATCGGCTTTTTTGCCCCTGAGCCGAGTTATCTGTCATCCGACGATATTGGTGAGTTTCGGGCCATGGTGGATGCACTTCACGGCGCAGGTATCGAAGTGATCCTCGATGTGGTCTATAACCACAGCGCCGAGGGGAGTCGACTTGGGCCGACCTTTAGTTTTCGTGGCATAGATAATCTCAGTTATTACCGCCTGCATCCGAACGATAAGCGTTTTTATATTAATGATACGGGTTGCGGAAACACCTTAAATATCAATCATCCACGCATGTTACAGCTAGTGCTAGATTCGCTGCGTTATTGGGTAGAAATCATGGGCGTCGATGGGTTTCGCTTCGACTTGGCGGCTTGCTTAGGTCGCGAGGCCTATGGTTTTGATCCCGGCTCAGGTTTCTTCGATGCGCTGTTGCAAGACCCTGTTTTGTGCCGAGTGAAATTAATTGCTGAGCCTTGGGATATCGGCCCTGGTGGTTATCAATTGGGCAATTTCCCCGTGGCTTTTAGCGAATGGAACGACAGATATAGAGACACTATGCGCCGCTTTTGGCGCGGCGATCACAGCATGTTGCCCGAATTTGCTCGGCGGTTTCATGGCTCGGGGGATTTTTTTGAACACAGTGGCCGTCCACCTGCGACCAGTCTTAATTTTTTAACCAGTCACGACGGTTTTACCCTTAAAGACTTAGTGAGTTATACCCAGCGCCATAACTTGGCAAATGGGGAGGATAACCGCGATGGTCACCAAGAAAACTTCAGCCATCATTATGGGATTGAAGGGGAAACCGAAGATAGCTCAATTCTGGCACTTCGCAGTCGTCAACAACGTAACTTATTGACTACGCTATTTTTATCTCAAGGTGTGCCTATGTTGTTGAGCGGTGATGAGACAGGCCGCACTCAGCAAGGCAACAATAATGCCTATTGCCAAGACAATGAACTGAACTGGTTTGATTGGTCGGCAAAGAGCATGGACACTGAGCTGTTGGTCTTTACTCAACAGCTTATAGCCCTGCGGAAACGTTTCCCGCTGTTATGTGCTAAGCGCTTCATTCACGAACAGTTATTGGCTGAATCCTTAGCCGATATTGGTACTCGATTAGATTGGTTTAGTCGCCAAGGTGAACAAATGACCAAGAGCTTGTGGACCGAATCTATGTGCCGCAGTTTGTCTGTGGTGCTTTCAGGTGATTTAGAAGATCAAGGCAAGCAGCAAGCTTTGCTGTTGATGGTTAATGCCGACGACAATCCTCTCGCTTTTACCCTGCCGACTTTCGAGCACTTGAGTCCGTGGCAATGCCTTATTCATACCCAAACTGAGCCGCTGGATGTTCAGATCTCTGCGACGCGATACTTACTGCAAGATCGTAGTCTCATGCTTTTTCATGCTGATTTGATTTTATAGGAATGAAGGAATTAACTATGAGTGACAAAAGCGAGCTGAGCCCCAATACCAGCGAAAAACCAGTAACACTAGCTCAGTCAAAAGCCGCGAGCAAGAAGGCGCCCGCTAAGCGTCAGACTAAGTCCAAAGCCGCTGAGCCCTGTGAACCCTGCGATGCTTTGCCCGCTTCCTTTGAGCGCCATTTACGTTATGGACTCAGCCGTGGCGAAGGCGTGAGCTGCGAATTATTTCAAGCGTTAGCTTACAGCGTGAAAGAACAGATGCTAGATAATTGGCGTCAGACTCGAGTGGATGACAGCCATTTTAAGCGCAAGCAAGTGGCGTATTTATCCCTCGAATTTTTGATGGGCCGGGCGCTAGGTAATGCACTACTGAGTTTAGATTTGCAACAAGATAGCCGTGATGCCTTGAGCAACTATGCGGTATCGTTAGAAGAGTTAGAAGAGGCCGAACATGATGCCGGTTTAGGCAACGGCGGCCTAGGTCGATTAGCCGCATGTTTCCTCGATAGCTGCGCCAGCATGGACTTATCCGTGACAGGCTATGGCATACGTTACGAATATGGCATGTTCGCCCAGAAGATAGTCGACGGTTACCAAGTTGAACGACCTGACCGTTGGTTGCGCGAAGGCAATCCGTGGGAAGTGCGTGTCCCTACCCACAACGTGATTGTGCCATTTTTTGGTCATACCGAATCCTATGTCGATAAACAAGGCCGTCGGCACATTATTTGGGTTGAAACCCAAGATGTGCTCGCCGTCGCCTATGACATGCCAGTTCCTGGTTATCGCAATGGCCGAGTAAATACCTTGAGATTGTGGAAGGCTGAAGCGACCGATGATTTTGATTTAGCTGAGTTTAACCAAGGCGACTACACGGAAGCCGTGGCCCGTAAAAACTTGGCCGAGCAGATCACTATGGTGCTCTATCCTAATGATGCGAGCGAGAACGGCAAAGAGCTGCGATTACGTCAGCAATACTTTTTATCCTCCGCTAGCTTGCAGGATTTACTCAAACGTTGGGTGAGTCGTCATGGTCATGATTTTACGCAGTTTGCCGCTAAAAATGTCATGCAGTTGAATGACACTCACCCTAGCATTGCCGTGCCTGAGTTGATGCGATTATTGATCGACGAATACGGTTTGGAATGGGACAGTGCGTGGGCGATTACCAGCCAGACCATGGCTTACACTAACCATACCCTGTTGCCTGAAGCACTAGAGCGTTGGCCCGTGCGTATGATGGCGCAAATGTTGCCACGCATCTTAGAAATTATTTATGAAATCAACGCCCGTTACTTAGATATAGTCGCCCACCATTGGCCAGGAAATAGTGAGAAATTGGCGAGTATGTCAATTATTCAAGATGGTCCACATCCCCATGTGCGTATGGCGTATTTGGCGATTGTGGCGAGTTTCTCGGTCAACGGTGTCGCGGGTTTACATACGCAACTACTCAAATCTGGGTTGTTTAAGGATTTCTATGAGTTGTGGCCGCATAAGTTTAATAACCGCACTAATGGTGTGACGCCAAGACGTTGGCTTGCCCATTGTAACCCTGCCTTAGCTAAGTTACTGACCGCCCATTTAGGTCATGAATGGGTGACAGACTTAAGCCAGTTAACGGCGCTCAATGCTCTCACACAGGACAATGCGTTTATCCAAAAATGGCGTGATGTGAAGCAAGCCAACAAGGCTTTGCTGGCTAAGATGATTGTTAAGGAATGTGGGGTTGAGTTCGATCCGGCTATGCTGTTTGACGTGCAAGTGAAGCGTATTCACGAATATAAACGTCAGTTACTCAATATCTTGCATGTGATCCATCTCTATCACCAGATCCAGCAAGGCCACACCGAAAACATGGTGCCACGTTGTGTATTGATCGGCGGTAAAGCGGCGCCCGGTTACTTTATGGCTAAGTTGATCATCAAGCTCGCCAGCAATGTTGCTCATATGGTCAATTCCGATCCTTTGGTGACGCCTTACCTACGCTTTGCTTTCTTACCAAACTACAACGTCAGCGCCATGGAAAAAATCTGCCCGGGGACTGATTTGTCCGAGCAAATTTCAACCGCGGGCAAAGAGGCATCGGGCACGGGCAATATGAAGTTCATGATGAACGGCGCCCTGACAATCGGCACTATGGATGGCGCCAATATCGAGATGTTAGAGGAAGTGGGCTCTGAGAACTTCTTCCTGTTTGGACTCAATGCGGAGCAGGTCTCGCAGGTACGTAACCATTATCATCCGCGCAGCATTATTGACGATTCACCGGCGTTATCTGAGGTGATGAAGTTACTCAAAAGTGGTCACTTCAATCTGCTTGAGCCGGGGATTTTCGATCCCATTATTGCCGCCATCGAAAGCAGCGACGATCAATGGATGACGGCCGCCGACTTTGACAGTTACCGAGTCGTGCAAGAAGCCGTGGCGCGGGCCTATAAAGATCCGCAGGTGTGGACGCAGATGAGTATTCGCAATACCGCCGCCAGTGGACGTTTTTCGAGTGATGTGACGATCGCGGGTTATCGCGATGAAATTTGGAAACTGTAAGGGCTGGGCTCTGGGTTATAAGTCTTGTTATAGCGGTTGAGTATAAGTGTTTGAAAGGATTAAAGTAATCAATGGAAGGAATGGGGGGTGCAAGTGAGAAATACTCAGGGGAGTACGGCAGTATCTGCCGTATCGATAAGCCATTTATGGGCAATCATTTTGCCGATTTCGGAGTAAGAGCCTATGTCTAATGTTCGTTATATCAGTAATTTAACTCGTGAAACCTATGCGTTGATTTTAGCTGGTGGGCGCGGGTCTCGCTTGCATGAACTCACGGATTGGCGTGCTAAACCTGCACTGTATTTCGGTGGTAAGTTTCGTATTATCGATTTCCCGCTCTCAAATTGTATCAACTCGGGTATTCGTCGAGTCGGGGTTGTGACTCAGTACAAGTCGCATTCTTTGATCCGCCATGTGATGCGGGGTTGGGGCCATTTTAAGAAGGAGCTGGGCGAGTCGGTGGAGATTTTACCCGCTTCACAACGCTATTCGGAAAACTGGTACCAAGGCACGGCCGATGCGGTATTTCAAAATATCGATATCATTCGCCACGAGCTGCCTAAATACGTGATGGTATTGTCTGGCGATCACGTGTATCGCATGGATTATGCTGGGTTATTAGCCGCCCATGCCGAGTCGGGTGCAGATATGACAGTTTCTTGCCTTGAAGTGCCGATTGCCGAAGCTGCGGGTTCGTTTGGGGTGATGGAAGTCGATGAAGAGATGCGCATTTTAGGCTTTGAAGAAAAGCCGCTGCAACCTAAGCATTCTCCGGGTAATCCTGAAATGTGTTTAGCATCTATGGGCAACTATGTGTTTAACACAGAGTTTTTGTTTGACCAGCTCAAGAAAGATGCCTTAAACGAAAGCTCAGATCGCGATTTTGGTAAGGATATTATTCCTGCGATCATCGAAAAACATAATGTGTTCGCCTATCCCTTTAAGAGCGCTTTCCCGAACGAGCAAGCCTATTGGCGCGATGTGGGTACGCTAGACTCTTTCTGGCAAGCGAATATGGAACTGTTATCGCCTACGCCAGCACTGAATTTGTACGATGCGAAATGGCCAATTTGGACTTTCCAAGAACAATTACCACCCGCTAAATTTGTGTTTGATGACGATGACAGACGCGGTATGGCGCTGGACTCGATTGTTTCGGGCGGTTGTATTATTTCGGGGGCGACAGTGCGCCGTAGCGTATTGTTTAACGAAGTACGCGTTTGTTCTTATTCGTTAGTTGAAGATTCAGTAGTGCTACCCGATGTAGTCGTGCTGCGCCATTGCAAAATCAAGAATGCGATACTTGACCGTGGCTGCATTATTCCCGAAGGCATGGTGATAGGTTATAACCATGATCACGACAGAGCTAAAGGCTTTAGGGTGTCCGAAAAAGGCGTGACTTTAGTGACCCGTGACATGCTAGGTTTGCCTGTAGGCTATGAATAGTGCTTTGATCATTAAAGTAAATTGATCATTAAAGTAAAAATGACTTAGGTATAGGCAGCTTAATAAAAGCTGCACAGTTGAAGTAGCGGGAGTATCCAATTAATTGAAACAACGCATTTTGATGGTCGCGGCTGAAAACGGTGCCCTTGCGGGCGCCAAGGTTGGCGGTATGGCGGATGTCATCCGTGATTTACCCGCCGCTTTGGCGGGTGTTGATTTGTGCGCCGATGTGATCATGCCAAGCTATGGCTTTTTGACTGCGGTAGCGAATCAACCCCAAGATCTGGGTGAGTTAACTGTGGCCTTTGGTGGTCGATTGGAGCGGGTGCATTTGTTTTCCATGCCCCATCCCCATGTGCCAGAGGCGATTATTTATTTGCTCGAACATGCATTATGGCAATCCGTACCTGGGCAGATTTATAGCCAAGGCAGTGCCGATCGTCCTTTCGCCGACGATGCGACTAAGTTTGCTTTCCTTTGCGCGAGCGTCGCGACAGCATTAGTTACTGGCCGAGTGCCTATGCCGACTGTGCTGCATTTACATGACTGGCATGCGGGCTGCTTAGCCATGTTAAGAGCATTCGTGCCTGAGTTCAGTGTTCTCAAAGAAATTGAGTGTGTGTTCTCTATCCACAATCTTGCACTGCAGGGGATACGTCCCTTAAGCCAAGATTCATCCTCCTTTGCGGCTTGGTTTCCCGAGCTGTTTGCCACTTTGACGCAGGGGCAAAAACAGCTGATCACCGATCCCCGTTATCCCTACTGTGTTAACCCTATGCGCATGGGCATAGTGCTGAGCGACAAAGTGCATTTAGTCTCACCCAGTTACGCCAAAGAAGTGTTGCAGCCCTCCAAACCCGAAGCGGGATTCTTTGGTGGCGAAGGGCTAGAACAAGACTTACAGGCCAAGGCCAATGACGGCAAAGTGGTGGGGATTTTAAATGGCTGTGTGTACTCAGCCGCAACCGATGTAAACCCTAAGCCAAAGGCGCGTATTCAAGTGGCGCAGTTCAAGCAATTGCTGAGTGCGGTTGAAACTGCGTTAGTTCAATGGCAGGGGCATCAAACGCAAGTGAGTGGCGTGGACATGATTGCCTTTGCCCGCACCCAAGCCCATTGGCGTCAAGCAATGGCGGAGCAAGTACCGAGTCTGTTATTGACTTCGGTGGGCCGCTTGACCGATCAAAAAGTCTTACTGCTGCGCCATCAATTGCCCTCGGGTTTATCTGTGCTTGAGACCTTACTTAAAGCATTGAAGCAGACAAAACCGACGGCACTGCTGATTTTACTCGGCAGTGGCGATGCATCGATTGCTAAGTCTTTCCAAGCGTTAGGGGCTAAATACGATAACCTATTATTTTTGCAAGGATACAACGAGGCGTTATCCGAAGCGCTGTATCAGCATGGCGATCTATTTTTGATGCCAAGTTCCTTTGAGCCCTGTGGCATCAGTCAAATGTTGGCCATGCGCGCGGGACAGCCATGTTTAGTGCATAGTGTAGGCGGTTTAAAGGATACCGTTGAGGATGGCGTTAATGGTTTTGCTTTTAACGGCAATAGCTTAAATGAGCAGGCCGAAGCGTTTCTGCAAAGGTTGACGCAAGCCATTGCTTGTTTCGAGGGGAAAACATGGCCACAAGTGCGTGCTGCGGCCATGGCACAGCGTTTTGACTGGCATTCTATTGCAGAGCAATATCGTCAACAACTCTATTGCAAAATGTAATGTGGTAAGTCCAAAGTGTGATGCGGCAAAGGGAATTAACGCATGATTTCTAAGTGATTCTGCTACACTTGTGGGGGAATGTTAAAATGGTATCAAGCCCCCTCATTTTTGGAGTCGCTCTCTGAGTTATGGATAAAGGTATTCTCTTTCCGTTAGTACAAAATGCGGCTTTATTGCTGGCGTTGGTCTTTTTGTACGACGTGATTCCTAAAAAGCATCAGCGGCAGTATTTTTTACTGTGGCGCATCATTATTGGGATGCTCATCGGTGGTATTGGTATCACTATTATGAGTACGCCTTGGGTATATTTGCCTGGCGTTTTCTTTGATACCCGTTCAGTTATTCTCTGTATTTCTGGTCTATTTTTCGGTGGTTTACCGACCTTAGTGGCTGTCGTGATGACGGCGCTGTATCGCATCAGTATCGGTGGCGCTGGTATATGGATTGGCGTCGGCGTGATAGTGTCATCCGGTTTAATCGGGGTGATCTGGCGTCAATATCGTAAGTCTCTGTTAGCCAATATTTCAGGTGGAGAAATTTTTCTCTTTGCCTATACCGTTCATATCGTGATGTTGTTGTGGTTCTTATTTCTACCCGATGGCATAGCAATGCCATTACTCGCCAAAGTGACCCTCCCAGTATTGACCATTTTCCCGATTGCGACTTGGCTATTGAGCCGCTTGTTATCGCGACGTTTTGAATTAGAGCGTGATGAACAAATTCGTCTGCAGGATGATTTTCTTTTTAGGAGCCAATTCAACGCGGGCAATATTGGTATTGCAATAACGGGGATAGATCAAAAGTGGATAAAGGTGAATCCACGGTTATGTCAAATGCTCAAGTATTCAGAAGCTGAATTGCTACGGATGACGTGGGCACAAATTACCCATCCCGATGATTTAGAAGCGGATGCCCTGAAATTTGAGCTTATGCTGCGGGGGGATATCGATAATTACGAGATGGATAAACGTTTTATCGTTAAAGACGGCAGCGTGGTTTACACCCATATGACAGTCGCCTGTAAGCGCGGTGGTAATAATGCCGTGTTGCTTGTTATTGCTGGATATTTAGATATCACCTCACAGGCCATTGCTGACCAAGAGGTGCTCGCTAGCCGTGAACAACTCGAACTGGTGTTGAGTAGTAGCGATCTTGGGGTGTGGGATTGGGATATTCGTAATGATCGTATCGAACGTAACGCCCGCAGCGCCGATATTCTTGGCTGCGATGTTGATATGCTCAACGCTAATAGTCGCCAATGGATGGATGCGATAGTCGCCGAAGACAGGCCTAAAGTGCTGCATTCGATTGAGGCCCATATTCGTGGCGAAACGGCGCAACATAAGATGGAGTACCGCTTAAATACCGTAAACCGTAAGGTGCGGTGGATCCTTGATACAGGTAAAGTCGTGAGCAGAGATGCAAACAACAATGCTCTGCGTATGTGTGGAACCTATACCGATATTACCGACGCAAAACTTATCGAAGAATCCTTAAAGTTGTCGGCACTGGTTTACGATAACAGCTCTGAAGCCATGAGTGTCCTCGATGAAAAGGGCGTGATTATTACCGTCAATGCCGCCTTTAGTGTGATGACGGGTTATCGCGAATTTGAAGTGCGGGACCAACATATTCGGCTGCTTTATTGTGACCTCAATGGCCGCGATTTTTACACCAAAATGAATAATGATATCCGCGAGAAAGGCCAATGGCAGGGGGAAATGTGGCAGCGGCGCAAAAATGGCGAAGAATATGTCATCTGGTTAACCATCAATACCATTAATGACAAAGAAGGCCATCCCTATCGACGTGTTGCCCTGTTCTCAGACATTACCGATAAGAAGCAAAATGAGCATCTGATTTGGAAACAAGCCAACTACGATACGCTGACGGGGTTGCCCAATCGGCGCATGTTGTTGGAGTATTTAAGCAGCGAAGTGAAAAATGCCGACCGCAATCGCAACCACTTTGCTTTATTGTTCTTGGACTTAGATTTCTTTAAAGAAGTGAATGACACCTTAGGCCATGCCATGGGCGATTTACTGCTGATAGAAACCGCGAGTCGTTTGAAATCCTGTGTGCGTGATGCCGACGTCGTGGCGCGTCTTGGCGGCGATGAATTTACTGTAGTGTTAAGTTCGATGGAAGATCATAAGGGCATTGAGCGCGTTGCCGAGAATATTCTGCGGCGAATTGCCGAGCCCTATGTGCTGGGTGAGGAAACGGCTTACATCAGCGCCAGTATTGGAATAACTTTGTATCCCGATGATTCGACCAGTATTGAAGGCTTACTTAAGCATGCGGATCAGGCTATGTATGCGGCGAAAGATCAAGGCCGCAATCGTTTCAACTATTTCACCCCATCGATGCAGGAATACGCCAAATACCGCATGCGCTTGATCCAAGATTTGCGTCAAGCGGTCGTGAATAAAGAATTTGAACTGCATTATCAGCCGATTGTTGCTTTAGCGACGGGGGAAGTGACTAAGGCCGAAGCCTTAATCCGCTGGCACCATGCCGAGCGTGGCGCTGTGTCACCCGCCGAGTTTATTCCGGTGGCGGAAGACACGGGTTTGATAGTTGAAATCGGTAATTGGGTGTTTGAGCAAGCCGCGCGTCAAAGTGCGGCGTGGCGCCACGAGTTAGGGGTTGAAATCCAAATCAGCGTTAACAAATCCCCAATCCAATTTCGCGATGAAGGCACGCTGCTCAATGATTGGCTGAAGTTGTTGCAAGATCTCAATATCACAGGCGCGGGCGTGTGCGTTGAAATTACCGAGGGCTTGTTATTAGACGCCAGTATGGGCGTGACCGAAAAACTACTGGCCTACCGTGATGCGGGCGTGCAAGTGTCGTTGGACGATTTTGGTACTGGTTACTCGTCACTCGCCTATCTGAAAAAGTTTGATATCGATTATCTTAAAATTGATCAATCTTTTACCCGTCATATTGATACCGATTCAAACGATCAAATTCTCTGTGAGGCGATAATCGTGATGGCCCACAAGTTGGGGATGAAGGTGATTGCCGAAGGTGTCGAAACCGAGGCGCAGCGCCAAGTGTTGTTGGCAGCAGGTTGTGACTATGGCCAAGGTTACTTATTCTCAAGACCTGTGCCTGCCGCTGAATTTACCCAAAAATACCTGCAGGATCCGCCGTTAGTCTCCCGTGTCTGAGGGGATATTAACTGAGACATGATAATTGCCTATAAAAACGCCGCGGATTTTGCTAGACTCCGCGGCCCCGCGTTGGGGCATTTGAGTATCACCTCGCATCAAAGTTTTACTACTTAGCTAAAGAGTCCCTATGAAATTTGAAACACTCGGTTTATCTTCTCCTATTTTGAATGCGATAACTGAGTGTGGCTATCAGCAACTCACTCAAGTGCAAGAGAAAGTGATCCCGCTTGCCTTTGAAGGCAAAGACATTATGGCCTGCGCCCAAACGGGTACAGGTAAGACGGCTTCCTTTGCTCTGCCTGTACTTGAAAAGCTGGCGGCTGAGTCTTTAACAAGCGACAGCAATGATAAACCGATTTTACGTGCGTTGGTGATGACTCCCACCCGCGAACTCGCGATCCAAGTCTGCGAAAATATCCAGAAATACAGCCAGTTCCTGCCACTGAAAACCTTAGCGGTTTACGGTGGCGCCAACATGAATCCCCAGCGTAAAGGGGTAGAGCAGGGCGTTGATATTTTGGTGGCAACTCCTGGTCGTTTATTCGACATTATTGGCCAATTCCAGTTAGATTTGTCGAGCGTTACCACATTAGTGATCGACGAAGCCGACCGTATGTTAGACATGGGTTTTGTGCGCGACATTGAAAAAGTGAAACGCTTAATTGCGCCGCAGCATCAAACCATGTTGTTTTCAGCGACCTATAGCGATGCCGTCAAACAACTCGCCGAGAAAATGCTGAATGAACCTCAGTGGGTCAATGTTGCTGACACGACTACCGCATCCACAGTTGTGCAGGAAGTCTATCGCGTTGATAAACGTCGCAAAGCCGAGCTGTTGTCTGAATTGGTTGGCCGCAACAATTGGCGGCAAGTGCTGGTGTTTGCCAGCACGAAAGAAAGCGCCGAGCATTTATTGCAAGAATTAAAGCTGGATGGCATAGCTGCAGGTGTATTCCACGGCGATAAAACACAAGGCGCCCGTAATCGGGTGTTGGAAGAGTTTAAAGCCGGTAAATTGCGGGTGCTGGTGGCGACCGATGTGGCCGCTCGTGGTTTAGACATTCATGCCTTGCCTATGGTGATCAACCTTGAATTACCTTTCCTCGCCGAAGACTATATCCATCGTATTGGTCGTACTGGCCGTGCGGGATTAACGGGTCGCGCGATTTCGTTTGTTTCACCTTCTGACGATGAAATGCTCGCTGAAATTGAAGCCTTGATTGAGCAGAAACTGCCCGTGTCGGTACAACCGGGTTATGAAGAAGGCACGCCTTTGCCTGCCCGTTACCGTGATGCGCCCGCAGCACCGATTAAGCCTATTGGAAAGTGGAGCCATAAGGCGCCGCAGGATCGTACTATTGGTCAGTCTCGTCAGGGTAAGTACGCTAAAGGTAAAGTACAGGACAGCAAAGCAGGTGCCGATAAATCCTCTAGCCGTGCTAAGCCAGCTTCTGGCTCAGGTAAGCCGTTTAATGCGACTAAACCTAAGTCGAATTTGGTGAGCAATAAGTCAGGTTTTGGCTCTCGCACCAATAAGTCAAAATAAGCTAAGTCAAAATAAGTTAAGTCAAAATAAGCTAAGCCCAACAATCAAGGCTAATAAGTGCAAAGTGCCTATTAGCTTAGCCGTCTAACGGTTACCTAGTTTGTTGATTTGATTGTTGAATAGTCAGTTGCATATTTTGCTGCATAGCCTGTCGCTATTCTAAAAGCGCATCCTCACCGATGCGCTTTTTGTTGAGCTTCGAAGCCAATACTTCTACACTCGAGCGCCAAGCTTTCTATTCGAGCGAGTTTCCTTATGATTATCAAAGCGATTCCCACCAATATCATTACAGGTTTTTTAGGTGTAGGTAAAACCTCTCTGATTAAGCAATTGTTGGCGACTAAACCCGCGGATGAAATTTGGGCAGTGCTGGTCAATGAATTTGGTGAGGTCGGCATTGATGCTGGGTTACTTAATTCCTCCGATAACGGCATACAAATTCGTGAGGTTGCGGGTGGCTGTATGTGCTGCGCAGCAGGCGTACCGACACAAGTGGCCATCAATCAGTTGATTGCGAAAGCGAAACCTGACCGCTTATTGATTGAACCGACTGGGCTTGGGCATCCTAATGAAATCATTAAAGTATTGAGTGCGCCCCATTATCAGAATGTGATTTCACTGCGTAGCACCCTATGTTTGGTGGACGCGCGTAAGATCCACGATCCTCGCTATCGCGAACATGCAAATTTTATCCAACAGTTGCAAGTGGCCGATGTGATCATCGCAACTAAGTCTGACTTGTATGATGCTGAAAATACTAAGTTACTCTATGAATTGCAGACTTATTTAAGCCATATTGAACGTACTGATATTCCTGTAGTGAGCCACTCTAATCAACAGCCTTTACCTAGCGCTTTACTGGACTATCTTAACCAACCAAGGCGCGTGTCACTCAATATAAATGGGCATGCTAGCGCGGGCCTAAAGCTGGGTAGTCTACCGACGACTGCCCCAAGCTTGTTTCGTGCTGGTGGTTCTCGCTTGAGTGAGTTGAGCCTCTTTGCCGAAGGTGCAATCGAAGCCGCACTTGATTTTGATGATCGCGGTATAGTGCGAAAGCAGAATCAAGGTGAAGGTTGTTTTAGCTGCGGCTGGGTATTTGAACCGAGCCAAGAGTTTGATTTTGATAAATTAATGGATTTTATTCAGCGGCAAGCTCTGTCATCCAACGTTGGGCAAGTGTTGCTTAGATTAAAGGCTGTGATGATCACTACTGATGGAATTGCGGGATTTAACTGGATTGACCATGAGTTTACTGTAGTTGAACTCGATGACACCTTAGATTCCAGGCTAGAAATGATTACGATGGACGACGTCAATTGGGACGAGATTGAGCAGCAGTTGATTGCTTGTCTTAGCTAACAGAATTCCCCATCACTCTTTATTACAGGTGTGAGCAAAGATAAGAGGGGCGGGTTTGGTGGGAACAGTAAGGTTGGATCAGTAAGGCAAGGTCACGCGGTATTTTTGGCCGAGTGTTGTGAGTGTGCCATTTTGGATCATCTCCTCGAAGAAGCTGTCAAAACGAGTTCTTAGCGGATCAAATTTAGCTTGTTTCGGAAAAGCCATAAAGCCGTCTCGCACATCGATTATCGGCATGATTGGCGTAATTGCTTTAGGGATTTTGATTTGGGCGAGCACAGCATTTGTATTGCGACTATTGGTGGCGAGTAAATCTAAATCACCCCGCGAAAGCCGTTCTATGCCACTTTTAATATCGACAAATTCATTGATATTTAATGATTTAGTTTGTTCAGTAAACCTTGTGCCATAACTCCAGCCCTGCATTTTTCCAATCCGTTGCGTTTTGATACTGGCATAGTCGCCATTCCACACTATTTCATTGTCTGCCCGAGCATAAAACACCATATCATCGCGGTAAAATGCCTTCGCCGCAAAAACCAAGTTGGCATTACGCTCTGGGGTATCGTAGGGACCAATAAGAATATCCGCTTGGCCACGTTCAACCATAGAGATAGCGCGGCGCCATGGGGTAATTTGATAGTGAATGTTCACACTTTGCTGCTGGGCGAAGCGATTCAAAATATCGACACCTAAGCCTGTATATTCTCCATTGGCTTGTAGTTCAAAAATTTGGCTGAAACTCGAACCCACTGCGAGCAGGTCTTTGGCCTGTGCAGTCAAGCAAAGGCTGCTGAGCGCCAAAAGGACGACTTGTGCAAAGCCTTTGCTGAGTATCATGGCATTCCTTGTGTGGTTTGAATGCGGGAGGTTAGAACACTGTCTCTCGTAAAAGCGGCGATATCGTTATGCAATTCACTAGGGTTAAGGTTAGCAAATTTTACCCAGATTTGATTGCACGTTAACATTTTAATGTTTTGAAATAAATGGAAGATTAATCGTAAGGGCATTAAGCCGTTGATCTTCAATCGATACGTCATCCTATCCCTCAGTCAGCTTAGTTACGCTTATAAGGTTTCAGTTTGTATCATTCACTGATGGGGTGGAGAAATGTATTTTCCTTATGCGTTTAAATCAGTTAAGGCCGAATAAAGGGGATTGCGGTATGCTCTGCCATTCATTGATTTATACGCCAATGCTGGGCGGTTTATTTGAGCGGGATGTTATGAAGCTGCAGGAAATAGATAAAACCTTGTATCGTAAAAATATGAATTTATTCATTGTGATTCTAGTTGTTAGCTTAGTCGTGTTATCGCTGATTTTTGGTACTGGACTCATTGCGCTGTTTGGGGCGACGCCAGTGCCAGGTGAGCCAACAGGTAATTTTCACTTGAATCTCTTAGGCGTAATTTTCAGTCTGGGTCTATGTAGCGCTGTGATTTACAACTTAAAAGACCGACCTTTTTTCAGTGAAATTTATTATGTGTGGCAATTAAAGCAACTCCATAATCGTATTTATCGCAAGCTGATAAAGATTAAAGCCGCTGCGGCGCAAAATGACGTGAATGCTTTGATTATACTGCTGTTTTATTACACCAGTTTAAGGCAAGTGTATGAACTCGATGACAATACGCTGACCTTACCGGCACTGACTCAAGATCTTAATCGTCTGAATGCGCAAATCGAGAGCTTAGGCCTATTGCTTTCGCCCGAACAATTTACGCCTGAGTTGCTGACAAGATCTTTCTGATACTGATGAGGCAAGATGAGGAGCGCTCCTCACATTGCCATATCTAGCCCTTATCTTGTCTTTGTCGTCCTTGCCCAGAATGAGGTCAGCGAGTTTCACTTATGCGGCTTGCTGGGCTCTTTGTAGTGTGAGTAACCACTTACCATAGATGTAAATTCCTACCGCTGAGATAGTCCCTATGGCGGCTATGATGTACCACGCCATGCCAATGTTATGGCTGTGGTACAGCAATTGGGTGAGATCGTGTGCGTTTTCACCTGTGTAACTCACCAAGGTAGTAAAGGCCTCACCTTGGGGAATGGCGCTGACCTCAGTGCTGTTCATGCCACGCTCTAGCAATAAATCCCGCGAAAACAATTCCTTTGATGCATAAATCTCGTAGAGTTTAGGGCCAAAGTAGCCTTCTAATCCCCAGCCGATCCCTTGGGGCAACATCACAAATCCCAAGTACATGGCTTTTTTGCCTTCGGGAGCAATATTACCCATAAACTCGTTTTTCTTCGGGCTAATCATCATTTCGCCAATGGAGAACATGGCAATCGCGAATACGATAAACCATGCCGCATGGAAAGCACCGATAAACACAAAAGCTAAAATACTCAGCAAACAACCAATAAACATGGCGGTAGTGATACGGTATTTAGCCGTCAGTGCCGCGACGATAAAACAGCAGGTCATGATCAGGCCCGCATTAAGGTTGAGCATGCCTTCGGGCATCACCTTAGTGCCTTCGTTATTGAGGCCAAGCCAAAATTGCAGAATGCCGTTACTGGTGCCTTCGCTGCCAAAGAGGGAGGTGACGATTACGCTGGTATCGACCCATTCGGAAATATGGATAGGCAGTACATCGAATAAGGCATTGAACAAGAACCAAAATCCTGAAAAAACGAGCATATAGTAGATTACAATCGGCTTTTTCAACTCGCGCCAAGCATCACGCCACAGGGATTCTTGTTCGACTTCACCCGATTTTATTTGCTTATTGCGTTCCAGTCGCTCGGCTTTACCAGGCTCGGTATAGGTGAGTAAGAATAAGAAGTTGAGTGAGATAATTGCGGCGCAGGCGAAAAATACATTGTCCCACGACAATTGGCGCATATGCACGGCAACTAAAGGCCCGAGGAAACCGCCAATGTTTACAACTTGGTAAAAAATGCCCCAAGCCATTGAAGTGTTATTGCGATTAGTGGACAGCACTAAGGTGCCTTGAATGCCCGGTTTAAATATCCCTGTGCCTATGGCAAGGAGTAATGCACCGACAAGGAAGCCCCAAAAGCTGGGGAAGAATGCCATGACGAGATAGCCAAAGATTTTAATGATGGTGGAGCCGAAGATGGTTTCTTTGTAGCCCACTCGGTCAGACATGCCACCGGTGAAAACGGGCACAAAGGTTTGCATGATCGCCCAGAGGGAAATAATAATGCCGTAGTCACTCAGGCTGATCCCAAGGCCGCCCGCAGACTCTGGCGCTTTAGCGTACAGTCCTGCACTGGCTTTAACACCGTAGTAGGCGATACGCTCGACTAACTCCATACCGCCAACTAACCAAAACACATAACCTAAGCTAGTAATGGAGGCCCACATGCCGAGCTGTTTGACTTCTCGCAGATCGTTGCCTGCATTTGGACTATTCTGACTCATGTCCTTCCCTTATTATTGTTATTGAATTTATTTCTGTTTAACCCATTAATTATCAAAAGCTTAAATTTATAAAGTTAATGATTTCATCTTGCTTAAATACGTTAATGGGCTTGCTTGAACGGATACTTTACCTAATTCGGCCTTAAACACCAAAAAAGTAGCAGAAAATGATGAATTAACCCACATCTGTTATTGAACTGTACTGAGTTTGTCATTTGGCTGAAATTGGACTGTTTCTGCTTAAGTCATTGTGATGATTAATCTTTATTGTTAATTATTCACAATGAACATGCTTTGAGTTCTCGCTATTTTTAGGTACAATCCATTGTCGCATTTTTGTTCACCCGATCATTTTTCTAGATAGATACGACTCTAGCCCCCCTTTTTGTGAGAAACGCTAATGACAGCAACAACATCTAATCATGCTCCTGCGGATATGAGCTTGCTCGAGGAGCCGATTGCGAAGCTTTTTTGGCGCTATACCATACCCACCATAGCCTCTATGTTGGTCACGGGCGTATATGTGACAATTGATGGCATCTTTGTTGGCCACTATTTAGGTGAAACAGGGCTGGCGGGGATGATGCTAGCTTACCCTGTAGGCGCGATTTTATACGCTATTGGCGCCATGATAGGTATGGGTAGCGCGGCATTAGTGTCAATCAATCTTGGCCAAGGTAATGTAGTCAAGGCACGTAAACTACTGGGTAATGCCTTTACGTTATGTTTATTAACGGGATGCTTTTTTGCCCTTGTTGGTGGGATATTTTCGCGAGATATTTTGGTTGCTCTCGGGGCGCAAGGGGAGATGCTCGAAAACGCTAACGAATACTTATTCTGGTATTTTGCACTGTGTCATTTCCCCATAATTTCAATGACCTTTACCACACTGCTGCGTAATGATGGCAGGCCATCCATGGTGACTTGGGTGCTGATTTTGGGTGGTGTATTAAACACTTTCTTAGACTGGCTGTTTATTGTGGTTTTCCCCTTTGGTTTAGCAGGTGCAGCGATTGCGACTATGTTGTCGCAGGCGGTAACGGGGCTTTTGTGTTTACAGCATTTTTTCAGTCCGCGCACTCAGCTTAAAATCACTTTTGAGCAGATGAAGCTCAAGCTCGATAATTGCCTTAATATAGCCCGCGTAGGTTTCCCCAGCTTTTTGATGAATCTCTATTTGTCGATAGTGTTAACCCTGCATAATACGGCTTTTTTGTGGGTTGGCGGTCCATTACATGTGGCCGCCTATGGTGTGGTGAGTTACACAGAAGCGTTTTTCTATCTGATTTTTGAGGGCATTGCGCTTGGTACTCAACCCATTTATAGCTTTAACGCGGGAGCTGGGCGCTTTGACAGGGTTAAACAAGCGCGCAATATTGCCTTTGGTATGACGTTACTTACCGCAGCCTTAGGTTTAGCGCTGATTTATTCTCGCCCTGAATGGTTAGTGTATTTGTTTGCCGGTGATAATCCGAATTTAACACCAGTGGCGATTGAAGGTATGCGCTGGTATTTTTGGGGCTTGCCTATGGAAGGCTTAATCTTAGTCGGTGCGAGTTTCTTCCAAGCGATTAACTGTTCGAAACAAGCTTCTATGCTGACGGGCGCTAAGCTTATTCTTATCGCTGCGATCATCTACTGCTTTGCATGGGCGTTCGGTGTGATTGGTGTGTGGGTGTCGCTCGCGACCTGTAGCACTATCTTGACGATATGGATGTTTTACGCCATGAAGCGAGTCGAGGCACGTTTGCATTAATCCTTGCTTTGGGCTGTATTGGTTTCGCCTGATTTATTGACAAGACAAGGAGCGAGACAAGTAACCTTTAGCTTGGGCATAAGTGTTTAGTTTTACGTAAATTTTACAATTGGGGCGATTAATGGCCCCGATTGTAATTGCCCACATATCTTTCGTCGTTAAACATGACTTAGGGCTAGCGTGGGATGATGGCCTCTGGTACATTTCGCTGGTTTAATCTGCAATCAAAAATGACTTATCCAGGCGTGCTCTTAAGTCGAGGCTATAGTCCTCAATTAATAGACTGAGTTCGCTTAGGCTTTTAGGTCGATTGATCGTTGATATGACTGGGTATTGAGCCGAATGACTCGCTCGTTGATTTTAGTAATTTATGTTTTATGAGGCCCTTATGCGCACCACTGCAGTCATTTCTATGCTGTTGCTTGGCGTGTTAACGACAGTTAATGCCAGTGCCAAAGAGAATGAGTTAGTGTTTGCCAGCGACTTCGAAGGCAATCGTTTATCTCAACCTTGGTCGTGGATCATGGGTTGTCAATTTGAAGGCGCTGAACCTCACACAGGTGAAAGTGCGCTGCTTTGCGTCGAAGGCAATAGCAGTATCGTCAGTAAGTACCCTATTTCTGAAGCGGGTCTATTAGAGTTTTGGGTCAAAACCCAGAATACTCAAACCCAATATCGAATCAATGTATTGACCTCTCCGGTATTAAAGCTCGATGCCCAGTGGCAGCATGTTGCTTTAATCGATATCACCCCTGGGGCTAACGAATATTTAGCACACCGAGTGTCTATTGATGATCCGAGTCGCCAATATATCCGTCTTGATATTGAGGCCATTAATGGCCCTATCAGTTTGGACGATTTGAGCTTAGGTAAAATTCGCCTTGATATGGCCCTGCAAAAAAATGAGCAGAAAATTATCGGCGGGATTTTAGATAAGCTGAAAGCTGATAAGAATTACGAAGTGCAGTCTGAGTCATTTCGTACTTTAGGTAAAAATTATGCCGCCCAGCTCGAGAGCCAAAGACAATACCTCGAGTACTCGAATGCTATTTATTCAAGTATCACCTTTGTGTTGGCGACGTCTGAGCGTAATAAAATGTCTAACCCTATGGGATATAACACCTTTAGGTCGGTTTTAACTGACGCTAAACGTGTGGCATCGCCTCTCCAACAGGCGCGTTTAGGCTCTATGGTGAAACCCTTTGGTGACTTAGCAACTGCCACCTTAAACGTGGTTAGTGCCGGTGCGTATTCCGCCTTTGCCGAACCCTTTAAGTCATTCTTAGCTGCGACTTTTGATCGCTCTAATTATGACAACAGTGACTTAAGCCGTAGTGATAAAAAGTTTGCTGAAGAAAATGGCCTGAAAATTTATCAGCAGGCCGAACGGTTTATGTCTGAAATCGAAAAAGAACTGCAACAAGTCACTGCACTTGACAATGATTTAGTCAGTATGCAGAAGAACTTAGATAATTTCCGTAAGGATCTCGACAAACATCTGCGCAGTTACTTACAGCATGCCAGTATTGCCCGCACACCTGAAAATTACAGCCGAGTGATGAGTAAAGACGAGCAGGCACGCGCGCTGGTGATTGCCGAGGCGAGTGCCAATATCAGTGCTAAAGCTGAGGCGCTATTGGCTTCGAACAGCAATGCAGAGTTAGTGCAGTACATGATTAAAACCACTGAGAAGATTGATGAATTTCAAGAGTTCAAGGAACGTTTTAATCAGATCACTTCGGCCATGCTGACCTTCTACGACAAATTTGAGCGCTCTATTGCCGCCGAGCAAAACCCCTTTACCGATCCTAGCGATCGCGCCGTGTGGGAGCAGCACGCCAAAAGCGCCCGTAACTATATTCGCCAGTCGAAAGAAGCGTTCACTAAAGCCTTTATGTAAAGTGTTGTTGTAAGTAAGTGGTAGTAACGGCCTAAAATTATGGCGATTTTTCTATTTTAGGTTTGGAGTTATCAAGGATAAAACAGGTAGTCAGAATCATTTCTGTTAGTGGGCAAGGATGATGAGTAAACCCTATACAACAACTCGGTTTGACACAGATACCGCCACAATGGCGATATTTGATCCCGCGGCATTAACTCATCGCTGTGAAGATACGGCTGATTGGTGGTCTGTGCCGAGTGACGAAATTTTGGAAATCAATCAAGGTCATGTGCTATTCGTAGGACTTGGCGCCGATGGCTGTTATGAGGTTGAAATTTTCCGTAAGCTAGGTGAGGCTGGGCTCAATTCGAATTATCTCTCTGCAAACTTAACAGTATTGTCAGGGTGCCTGTATATTGGCGCCGCCGAGCAAGTTCCAGCAGGAGATCTTGGGCCTGAAACAACCTATGGCGGCGCTTTAATTTATGCTGTGCGAGGAAATATTGAGGTGAGAGTGTATCGGCTTACACCCCATAAACTGGTGGTTGAATATGAGTCAACCTCAGAAGATGTACTAAACGAGTTTACGTCTAGCCCATTACTTTAAGCGGCTTACTTTATTCGCTATCATTTTTAATCCTTATACGGGCTGTTAAACACCAAAGGTAACTTGTTAATCATCAGGGGTAAAAAAGCAATTTAACATTATGAGTTCTATGATGAATAATACTAAATGGCGCGAATGTATGACGCTGTTAGCTTCTCGTCCTGTGTATTTGCAACTACAGTTGGTCGGTGAAGAGGACTTTCCTCTCGATTATGAAGCCTCAAATCAAGTGTTATCCGAGATCATGGCTACTGATTGCCTTTTTGTGCAAAGGCGTATTCGCTATAAATCCATTAACGCGATTAGAATTGCGAAAACCGTTTTTCCCGCCGGTTTGGCGGATGACAATGTATTTCTGCTTGCTGAATTAAAAATCAGATTACAGCAACTCGGCCAGTTACCACTAATTGAAGACGATCAGTTTATTGTTATTCATGGCTATCATGACCTCATGGTTTGTTGAATCCAGAGCATCTACACTGGCTTACAACACACACCATATCTTAAGTTCGCTCTGCGATGGAGTTCATAGACTTCACAACCTAACAATGGCTCAGTTCTATTAAGAACTGCGCCAAAACGCTCAAAGTAGTCTTCATTAACTTGTTTTGCACTGATAAGTGGTACTTCAATACTGACATCTACACGACCTTTACGTATCAACGCTGGGTCAAGATTATCAGGATGATTTGTGGTCATTATTACAAGGCAGTCATCAAGAGGAATGATTCCGTCTAACGCGTTTAGAACGCCACCTAAAGTGAGTGGTGGGTTATCTGCATTACTTTCAGCAGTACGTGATACCGTCGCCTTTACACAGTCACAGTCCTCTATTAACAACATAGCTCCGGGCGGTACCTTTCTAATCGCCTTATGAATAGTGGCATCATTTACAGTAGATAGATTCAATATGTATAGATCGCGATGATACTCAACAGCTAAGGCTCTCGCTATACCCGTCTTACCAGTACCCGTTTTTCCATGTAACAGTATGGTTAGCTTACTTACAACCGATTTCCCTCTACTTGCGAAGTTATCAACTTCCCCCATCAACTTCTGCTTAAACCCTTCATCTAGCACTAATTCACTAAAGCCCGATGATTTCAATGTGCCATAGCGACACCATTCGGTTTCTTCGAAAATATTAACTTTTGGCTCTGTAGATATATCTCCACGAGTATCTTCTAAAAAACTATATAGTTTATCTTTTGCCCACCATGGTGCACTTACAGTAATAGTATCGTATGCCATCGTACTATCGACCTTAGAGCGGGTAGCCAACATGAAACAACCAGCGTATTTAAACAGGTGCATACCGTAGCCGATAGACTTAACACTGACACGCCCGTCGTAACTCACACTATAGTCATAGTACACAGCCTCAGAGATAGAGCGTGAAAAAAACGGAATGGTAGTATTACTGATCAAAAAGGACAGTTTATTGAATACCTCTGTGCGCGCCTGATGGCTATCGTCTATAGTGAGCCGCACAAACAGCAGACTACTGAGCCAACTTAACAGCTTTGCGGGGACATCTTTTAGCATGTAGCCTACGAGTCCAATTAACGTAAATGTTAATACTCCAACAATGACAGCCGTCAACAAAGGATCACCATTGGTGAGCGCCTTTATTTGTAGTAATACCTCGTTCATTTACTCACCTTTACTATAAATGCCTCATGGACATAGTCGAGAATACTATCAACCGAGTCGAGGATACTACCAAGGTATCCTCAGTATGTGCGCTATCGCACGTGGTTAAAGCGACTTGATAAAGATCCCCTGCTTATCACTAACGATTGCCTTAGAATGTAGTAATATCACATTTTAAATCAATATCTTAATGTTGGGTTTATATTTAAACGTCACTAACGTACACAGATAAATATCAGAGATGGCGCCGTTCATCAAAGAGCAGGATGGAGCGGCCCTGCACTGAAGAATCCCCTGATGATTTACATATAAATCATTAGATTGGAGTGAACTTACACCTTGAAGTGTGATCTGATGGAAGTGCGAACAAACATCAATCACAGGGCTTCAAGGTGCAAGTGTTAACTATCTTACATCAATCTCTCTATCAACATTGTCCAGAAATCCATCAAAAGCGACTCAATACCCTCATGGTTGCTTGCCGAGCACTTATCAACGCGGATTGCCTCACCCTAACGCATTTAGGGCGGCACATTGATGGCACCAGCACTCATACTAAGCACTCAATAAAACGCATGGATAGATTGTTGGGCAACCCGCATCTTCACCATGAAAGAATCGCTGTTTATCAGTGGCATGCAAAGTGGTTGCTAACAGCACATACGATGCCGACAATATTGGTGGATTGGTCAGATATGCGTGAAGGTCGTGAGCTTATTGCGCTACGCGCCTCTATCGCTATCAAAGGTCGCTCTATCACACTCTACGAACGAACATTTCCGTTAGTGCTGCAAGGCACTCAAACCGCCCATAATCAGTTTCTTAATGAACTCAGAAAAGTATTACCTGACAACATCACCCCGCTGATAGTC